>JBGCDP010000093.1:0-34984 GCA_045105475.1 Anaerolineae bacterium | reverse complement strand
CCCATTTTGTGCAACGCATTGCGCGGATGCAGACCCAATCCCATAGCAACTGAGTCGCACGGGTAAGAGGTCTCCTTTCCTTTAGAGTCGCGCATCACAACGGCTATGACCCGGCCGTCTTTCCCCTCGAACCTGACAATGTCCCCTTTGAGTTGTTTGGCTTTCAACCCTTCAGGCGGGGTGCCAATGGCAACAAGCTTGCCTAGCTCAACTCCGGTCGAGGCCAACTGCTCGGCCGCACGGCTCGTCATCAGTCCGGCTAAATCTTGGCCGGGTGCGACAGGCATAATTTCGGCCGCCCCAGTTGCCACAATTATTTCGTCTTTGACATGGATCTGGAGCATCCCATCATCGGTGCGAGCGATCACCATCGGCCCTGCGTAAATCGCCACAGCCTCTTGCCCATCGCCGGTATCGAGGGTGATCACATCTTTTCCAGCCGCTTCTGCAAGCTCGGCCGCCTCAGAACCAGACTCACCCATCCCGATGACGCACACGTCACAGAATAAGTTGCGTGGATGTTTCTCCTCACGCAAACGGTCATCAACCGGCAACGGTGGATACTCCCCATTCATGTGGTGCCTTTCAACCACCATCCCCGGCTTAACCGGAACTTGGCAGGTGCGGATGTACGAAACGCCATCCACCGTTGCTAAGCAGAACGGACAGTCACCACCACAGCACAATGTGCCGCCTCCGGTGGGATGTTGATCCGCTTTGAGCAACGCTGTGAGTATGGTGTCCTCTTCTGTAATAGGCACCGGTTTTCCATCAACGATTATGCGCATGAATACCTCGAGCAAGGAGCAGGTTGCAACCTTTTTTCTCTGAGTTTAATCCCGTTATCTCATCCTAACAAGGGGTTTTACAGACCAATTGGACGGTAAATAGATTGTCATAAAATACGAATCTTTGGTTCTAAATACCAAACTAGTCCAAATGCACTATAAATTTATGGGCTGGTTGACAAATTTTCACCCTAGCCTATACTGCCTCCCGATGCTGGAAAGGGTAAACTTAAGCCTATAACTCGAGTAACCATTCGTGCCTATCTCTTCAAAACCGATCACGCTGTTAATGATTTAATAATTTTTTTGAATTGATTCTTAGCGAACCTCGATAGTATGGGGAAAAATATTTCCTGTAGAGACCATCTAGGATAAAATAGAGACTTATGTCGACACCGAAACCGAGACTAGTAGTAAGACGTGGCCCAAACCCTGACCATGTTTACCTGCTACAAAACGATACAACGATTGTAGGCCGTGAGCCGATTAATGACGCGATGTTTCCTGACCCGGAAGTGTCCCGTCGACATTGCCGCATTGTGCAGCAAAAAGGGGAGTACTTCATTGAAGATCTCAACAGCACAAATGGGACGTTCGTCAACGGCCGACGCATCTTTGAAATTACCCGCTTAAGCAGCGGGGATATTATCGATTTTGGTGAAACGGTACGGGTGGTGTTTGAATATCTATTGCCATTAAATGGGGAAGATAACGAGATTGCGAATGACCCTCGCTTGCAGGGATTCAAAGATCAGGCGTACCCTCAGGCTGGTAGCTACAAAACAATCCCTCCATATTCTTCGCGGCCGTCATCCGGTTCGGATCAAGATTATTATGCTCAACTTGAACCAGCCTCTGCGAGGCAATCTGACAGCCAACAAGCTAATCTGGGGCTACGGCCGTGGCAAAGTTGGCTTATAGGCGGTACGCTCGCTCTGTTAATTATGGGGATGTGTTTATGCGGTGGGCTACTTTATTATCTCGACACAAATTATCCAGATGTGTTGTGGGGCTGGCTAACAGGATAAGTCAGGTGCGAAACTCTTTGACCTTCACCTGACCCTCTTCTTATTTAAGTTCAAGCTCCGCTTATTTACCGTCTACATCTACCCAGTCCAGCATGCCAAAATTAGGACCTGCCAAGTGTTCTTCTAGTACAGTGGGGGCTTCACTGTCTAACCCTAAATCAAGAAACTGAATACCGGTGGTTGTTGAAAGCGCCATCTGCTTTTCTTCAGGGTGAAATCGGCCGTTGACGAGGATGACTTCGGTCGTATTCAATGGGGTGGGCTCACTATTTTCTACACCTAGTTCCAGTTCCCACCAAGTCGAAGGAATATTGTGCTCTGTGTGTGCATAAGCGACTTTAATGCCCAAGATGCGCTCAAGCAGTGATTGCGTCGGTTGGGTTTCGACAATGCTCAAATAGATCGATTCACCATCTGGTGCAAACACGGGCGAGTCAATATCAAAATATCGGCCGATATCAATCAGCAGCTCAGGCTCAGTTCCGTCACTATTCACAATGCCTAATCCGCGCTGTTGCGTTGGCAGATCAAGGATAATAAATAAGATTTTGCTCCCGTCAGGAGAAATTTGAGGCCAAATTGAGTTAGGAACAATTGGGAGTGATTCCCCTGTTTCTTGATCATATCTCTCAATGCCATAGAAGGTGTCCGTACCTGTGATGCCTAATCGATCAGGCCCGAGACGAGAATAAAAGATATACCGGCCGTCAGGTGACAAGATCGGCATATTATAAAAATCGTTCGGAACATCGCCCCCTAAAATAGTCTCAGCTTCAGCCTCACTGTTGGTTAAATCGAGGGTTAAAAGCGTATTACGATCAAATATGCCGTTGTTGACTGATGGGGGAGGTGTCTGGGAAAAGATAAGCTGATTTCCATCAGGAAAAACCTCAAACTCATGCAGTTGAGCCAGTTCAGGCGTCGTATAAACAACTTCCGGTGCGCCATCTGGCAATACGGTGCGCATAATATGCTGCGAGCCATCGGCCGGCCGCTCGATATAGTAAATCGTTCCGGTTGGTCCAACTTCTTCAATGGCAACGTCAGCTTCTTCTATTGAAGTTTGTGGCTCCGTTGCGCAACTGGAGATAAGTAAAAATAATAGACATAGGCTGAGGAAGAACCAAGAATTTTTCATGTGGTAATTGTATCTATTCTTTAGAGGATTGGACACAGCGCCCAATCAAATTCTCTAAAAAATAAGCCCTAAAAAGGCAATAGGAATAGGATTAACTGGTATTGGGTCTTAGACAATCTAATGCAAAGCCCCAATGTCAAAGCCTTAGCCTTTGATAGATTATTCTTTGCGCACCAATGCGACTAAAGTATGATTAAAACTAAGATAAAGATCACTGATCTAAATTGAATCTATTTAGATTCTAGACACGTATCTTTAATAACTAACTATGTTTAATCCTGTTGCCGAATCAACCCAGACGATTTCTAGCCAACCAAAACTGCCAAACAGGCCAGCCTGCTTGGCGGAGCAGTTACTTGATCAGAGTGAGATAGACGCTTGGTACGCAAAAACCGGCCGGCCGTATGTCACGCTCTCTTGGGCGCAGAGCTTGGACGGTTCGCTTACGCTAAAGCAGGGCAAGTCTTCACCCATCAGCTGCCCGGATTCGATGCGCATGACGCACCAGTTGCGTACACGTCACGACGGCATTTTAGTTGGGATTGGTACTGTGCTGGCTGACAATCCTAGTCTGACGGCCCGCATTGGTTTAGGAAAAGATTGTGACCAACCCCGGCCGATTGTGCTTGACAGCCGTTTACGCATATCGGCTGAAAGTCGCTTATTTTCCCACTCTCTGCGGCCAATCGTGGCAACGACCCTTTGCTCTGATCACAACAAACTAAATGCTGATGTCATTAGTCTGCCTGCAACGGCCGATGGCGAAGTAGCCCTAGAGCCGTTGTTGGATCAATTGGGGAATATGGGGGTTCGGAGCGTCATGGTTGAAGGTGGCGGTCGGGTCATTACCAGCTTTTTAAGCGCCCAAATAGTTAATCAAGTGATTATCACCATTGCTCCCGTCTTTGTCGGTGGGTATGATGCGGTGCAATCGTTAGATCAAACTGGCTGGCAGCAGCTACCCCGTTTAATTGATATGCAGACCCAACCCTGTGGCTCTGACCTGATTGTTTCTGGCCGTTTTTTTGATTAAACAGCTTCCAAAGTCAGTATGGGGCTTAACGCATCAGCCAGAACTTTTCGCCGAATCGGTTTGCTTACATACTCATCCATTCCGGCCGCTAAAAATCGCTCTCGATCCCCTTTAATCGCATTAGCCGTCATGGCAATAATATATGGCTGTTTATTATCAGCACATCGTTTTCGGATTTGCTGAGTTGCTTCAATTCCATCCATTTCGGGCATTTGGATATCCATCAAAATAACTTCATAGCTGCGTCGCTCAAGTGCTTCAACCGCTTCACGGCCGTTGATCACAACATCTGCCTGATACCCTAAGCTGCGCAATGTACCCAGAGCGACTTTTCGGTTTGTTTCATTATCTTCAGCAAGCAGGATTCGTGCCCTCTTTTCTATTTGTTCTTTTTTGGGCTTGCTCTTTTTGAGCTCTCTTTGCGGCTTCTCATCCATTTTGGATGTTATCGATTCAAGGCAAACAGTTTGAATGATTTTGCGTAACGAATTGATTTTGACCGGTTTTGAAACATGTGCTGAAAATAGCTGCTGGGCTTCTCCAGATAACTTGTGACCAATAGAAGAGAGCATAATGAGTGGTAGGTCAATCTCAGTAGGCAGTTTGCGAATCTCCATGGCCAACATATGCCCATCCATTTTTGGCATTTGCATGTCTACAATCGCAATATCAAACGATTCTTTTGTTTTCAACCAGCTTATTGCCTCTTCCCCAGAAGAAGCAGCTTCTGGATGCATCCCCCATAATCGGGTTTGAGCCAACAAAATTTTCCGGTTTGTTGCGTTATCGTCGATAATTAAAACACGTTTTCCTGCTAGTTCGGGAGGAGAGAGCTGTCGTGGTGCTGAAGACTCTGGCGCTACAACTAAATCAATTTTGAAATGGAACGTTGAACCTTCTCCAAAGGTACTTTCAACCCACATCGTACCCCCCATCAACTCACTCAGTTCTTTACTAATGGCTAAACCCAAACCAGACCCACCGTAGCTTCGTGTGGTAGATGCATCGACTTGGCTAAAAGATCGGAAGAGGCGGCTAAGCCCTTCTTCCGGAATGCCGATGCCTGTATCACGAACGGAGATATGGAGCTGATTACGGCCGTCTTTATGCTGTGTACTTCCGGCCGAGACAATAACTTCCCCTTGTTCAGTAAATTTGACCGCATTACTCAGTAGATTGATCAAAATTTGCCGCACCCTCACAAGATCACCAATAACCATTAAAGGCAGGCTGTGGGACATCATATAAGCCAGCTCAATCCCTTTCTTGGCCGCTTTTGGAGCCAACATATCTAAGGATTCTTCAATCATTTCGCGTAAGTTAAACGGTTGATACTCTAGCTCGATTTTACCTTCTGCAATTTTTGAGAAGTCTAGAATGTCATTAATAATCGAAAGCAGAGCTGTTCCGCTTGAGTTAATAATTTCAACAAATTCTTCTTGCTCTTCATCTAAATCTGTTTCTTGAAGAAGGTCTGCCATGCCGATTACCCCATTTAGAGGGGTACGAATTTCATGACTCATGTTAGCCAAGAACTCAGACTTCATGCGGGATGCATTAACCGCCTGATCACGTGCCGTGCGTAGACTCTCTTCCATCTGTTTTTGATCAGTCAAATCGGTGATTACAGCGATATTACCGACGACCTCGTCGTTCTTCATGCGCATTCTGCTACTGACTAAGACTGGCACATTTCGGCCGTCAGCAGAGACCAAGCGCACCTCAGCCTCGTATTCCATCCTATTTTCTTTCTCTCTTTCTTCGCGCACTTTTGTCATCTTTGCTAAGTCATCCGGATGAACAAATTCATAAGGCTGCTTATCCATTATCTGCTCTACGGTAAGCCCTAGTATGTCTGCAAACGCTTGGTTGGCGTAGATAAAATTATAATCGTTATCCGTTAAAGTAAGCCCTTGCCCCATGTTGCTTAAAATTCTTTGAGCGAAGTCTCTTTGCTCCTGCAATTCAGCTTCTATCTGCTTACGCTCTGTGATATCTCGCGCAACGGCTTGAAACCCTAGAATCTCATCATCTTTAAGAATCAGTTGAACATTTTGTCCAATCCAGACGGTCTGATGGTCATGCGTAAACAGTCGAAATTCCAAGTACGTGTTTTTGGTTCGGTCAAGTAATTGTTGACTGTAAAATTCTGTAATCTGTTTATGATCAGTGCGGTGCACAAATTCTAAAAAATGATGCTCAAGCACGTCCGTCTCGCCAGAAAGACCCAACCTATGAATGGCTACAGGGTTCGCGTAAGTGAAATACCCATCTGGCGTAATTTGATAAATAATGTCGCTTGCAGCCTCAATAAAACGCCGGAAACTCTCCTCGCTTTCTTTAAGGGCTTGGGTGCGCTCTTTTACCCGCACTTCGAGCTCGTCTCGAGCTTGAGCAAGAGATTGATTTGTAGCAAACAGCTCTAAGCTTTTAGTTTCAAGCAGATGTTCTGCTTCTTTACGAGCTGCGCGCTCCCTAGTTAGGCGACGCTGCAAGCGATCTATATCAGCCATATTTATGCCTCAGTTTTTGTTAGCAGAAAGGTTGCCGACTTGGCACTATCTTCTGGCGTTTTGATCCGCTCTAGGTTAACTGGCTCGGCAAAATGGTCGACAGCACCTAACAATAGCCCTTCAGCAAAATCAGCAAATGGCCGATCTGACCGATAGACAACGCTTAATTGATCAGCGCTAATCTGCTCGCAAGCGATATGGGGTAGCTCTGCATCTGGGTAAAGTTTGTGAACTTCGACATGAATATAGCCGTGAATACTTTTTAAAAAGTCGAACAAGGTGGCGACATCTGCAAAAAAGTGCTGGTAGCCGGCCGAGAAGCGGCCAAAAAGATGCTTGCCATAAGCCTTGAGCAGATCCGGGATACTCATGCCTGTCTCTGTACTTAGGTGTGTCACAAGCTGGACAATCTCACCATGATCATAAGTTCCCACGGCCGTATACGCTCCGCCAGAGGGAAGGTCAGATGCCTCGATAATGTTGTCTGCTACATCATCTCCAAATAAATCTTCTACCATTTCCAAAAACTCGGTAAATACCAATCCTTTCATATTTTTGTACCTTTTGGGTTATGCCTGTTGCGTGGATAAAAGCTGATCAATTTTTTCTCGTAATTCATGCGAGCTCACTGGCTTGGTTAAAAAACCGTCAATCCCAAGTTCTACGGCCGATTTGTGATCGCTTTCTCGGCCGCTTCCGGTTAAAAACACAATAGGCATACGAGTATCGGTTTCATGTGAGCGTATGTGCTTCACTAATTCCAAACCGCTCATGTGCGGCATAGTCATGTCAACAATCGCCAGATCTATCGTTGTTGAGGCGATAATTTCAATTGCTTTTAGACCATCAGCAGCCACGAGCGTTTGATGCCCCGTTTTACGAATGATTAAAGTAAGAGTCCGATGCATGATTGTGTTGTCATCGACAATTAATATTTGAGCCATAAATCGCTTACCTTTTAATTTAATAATTAATTTAGAAATTCTTAACTAAAGCCCAAGAGTTCCTGTTTGCTTGTGGGCGGTACGTCACTGAATCAAGCAATAGTGTGAGCAAATAAATTCCACGGCCGTGTTCAGCCTCGAATTCTTGCTCCGGCACATCACCTAAAACAAACGTATAGTCGCCACATTCTCCAACGGCTTTCCAGCATTGTGCTGGTGGCCAATCGATCTGTTGCGGGTTATAACCGCTACCATAATCAACGACCTCTACTACAATTTGTCTTTGAGCCGCATCCAGCAATAAAGTCACTAGAATCGGCCCTTCATCTTCTGCACCATAAGCATGGTCAATCATATTGGCGCACACTTCATGTATCGCTAGCGTCAAATCTCCAGCAACAAGCTCAACGTCAATGTCTGCTCTTGCTTTCGCCAACTGTGTGACAGCCGCAGGCACAAATTGACTCACTTTAGGCAATTCGCTTAATTTAGCTGTTAGATTTAGAGACATACTCGTCTCTTGATTAACTTGTTGAAACATAATTTATTCAGCCAGTAAGGAGCTGTGCTAACCCTTTATTTGAGCCAACATCGATCGCCAGTCTTTTAGCAGGTCCCAATCATGGAGGGGCGACCCGTATTCTTTCCAGGCCAGCCAGCCGTCCCAGATAAGGAGCACGATAAACATGCTGCTCATGAGCCCAATCTGTACCATGACAATTTGGTACAAGCTTTCGTGAAAGAGCCACAGAAAGACTACTTGGGCAACGCCACCGAATACAGCAATCGTAGAACCTAAACCATCTCCTGTAGAGAGCCGATAGGTAATGATGACATTGCCTAAGGCGTAAACGGTTGTAGCTAAAGCGTAGAGCCACAGCATCGGCGCAATCGATAGATAAGCTGCACCAAAAAGAACATTGACGATAAAGCCTGGGATTATGATGGTGGCGATTAATATGCCGCCTGAAACGAATAGAACCATAGCCAATGAGACATAAAGCAAATGGCGATGGGGCTCTCCCTTTTTGTGCTTCTGAGCAACGATTGGGAATAGGACGGTTACAACTGACCAAGTTGCAAAAAAGACGATCCGGCCGATTAAGGCCAAAGCTGCGTAGAGCCCCGCTTCTTCTGCTTCAAAAAAGCGCTTAACAATTAAAATGTCACTGTTGTTGATCAATATTTGGCTAACATGGGCGATGATGACCGGCCATGCAAATAAAAGGATCGCCTTTTTTGTTTCTGGGCTTACCGCAAGCGCTTTTGGGAGATTATTCTTTGCGCCTAGAGCGATGACCCATGCCGCGATAAATGAAAGCGTTATCCCTGTAACCGCCCCATTGACAGACCATCCAATCGCAACAAATAGGATTGCAAACCCTAATCGGACCCACATTTCAAGCTGATAGCTTAAGGCTAAGCGGCCGAATTTAGTCTGCCCCTGCAAGACACCTCGATCGACCCCTTGTGCAAAGTAAACGGGAAGCCCGGCTGCCAAAATGATGAAGGGCCATACAGATTCAGTGCGGAAAAATGTTTGCCAAAAAAATGCACCGCCCCCTAAGACCAGCATTAGCACTAGCCCTAATCCCCATGCAATCCTTAATTGCCAGCTGCGGACACTCGCCAGTTGCTGGCTGTCATCATCTGCCGTGTGAATGGCGGAAAACCGAGCTGCTGTTAGCTGAAATGTCACCGTGATAAAGGTGATCATTAGCATTAAGGTGACGATTAAGCTGAGGTCCGCAAAAGCGGCTGGTCCTAGCCAGCGTCCCAAAATAAGGTTAAACAGATAGTTTCCGGCGTTGACGAGCGTCATGCTCACAAACAGCAGAGCGCCACCGGCCAACGGATTGTTACCACGTAACCGGCTTAAGCCTGACTGAATAGAGAGCTTTGGAAGTTTAGAGATTGCCATTTGAGTTTATAAGTGAAAAGGGTGGCTCTAGTTCTTTAGAATGAATTGACTGCCGCATCGGCTGTATCAAACATCTCAAACAGGCGATCAAATTTGGTTAAATGGAGAATTCGCAGCGATGACGGGCTGGTCGGCCGGACGAGCTTAACCGTCCCGCCCAATTGCCGTGCTCGCTTGAGTAAATTGATCAGAACAGCAATTCCAGCACTGTCCATAAAGTCTAAATCTAGTAAATCGACAACATAATTGGCGACACCTTCTTCGAGTACTAGATCAATTTCTGCTCTAGTGGAAGAAGCGTTAAATGCGTCTAAGCGGTCACGGAAAGCCAAGACCTTGACTCGTTTTGTTTTCTCACTTACTTGAATATTGCTCATAATTTTTATTCCTACCCTTTGCATCTCTTTAGAACGATGATTGTTTGATCATCGTCCTGTGGTTGTCCTTTACTAAATTCTGCGACGGCCGACATCAGGCTTTCCATAATTTCAGCAGATGTTTGATGTGTTATTTCATCGACTAAGTGTAAAAGCCGCTCATAATCAAACATCTCTCCGGCATCGTTGCGCGCTTCGTTTAGACCATCGGTTGCAGCGACCAAAACATCGCCTTCACCAAATAAAATAAATGATTCTTCGGCCAGATTATCAGGCCAAGCTCCCAGTGGAGGCCCTGTTGCTTCTAGTAAGCGAGCTTTGCCTCCAACCGGTTTGAAAATAACGGGGGCATGGCCTGCATTGGCATAATGCAATTCCCCTTTTTGTGGTAAGTATGTGCCGACGAAAACAGTTGAAAACATACCCACCTCAGTAAAGTCATCATACAAAGCATCGGTCGTGCGGTCTAAAATAACTCGGGGCATACTGTCATGTAATAAGCGAGCCGCATTTCGCAGCGTCGTTCGTGTCATCGCCATGAGCAACGCCGCCGGCATACCTTTTCCAGAAACATCGCCAAGCGTAAAGTAAAACTGCTCATCTGATTGAACCAGGCAATCGTAAAAATCTCCGCCCACACTTAAAGCAGGGATGGCCTTTGCGGCTAAATCTAAAGTTGGAAATTCTGGCAAGGTCTGGGGCATTAAGTTCATTTGCACCCCATGTGCAAGCTCCATTTCCGTTTGCATGCGAGTTCGTATTTTGACCTGCTCGACATTTGCCTCATGCATGAGCGCATTTTCAATTTCAGACTCAGCATATTCCCCGATAGCTTTCAGTAGCTTGATATCAGGGGACTCAAATTCACCGTGCTTTTTATCTATTAAGCCTAAAATGGCTAAAGGTTGTCCCTGAATTTTTAAAGGGATGGCCAAAGCGGTATCAATATGTTCTGAAAGGATCGGGTCAGCGGCGGTAGAACAGCTAAAAAGTAGATAATCTAGTTCGCTTAATGTTCGCTCCATTAAAGTCATTGTTAGCAGTTCTGGGATGGGTTGGGGATAAGTCGATCCCCCTGGCTCTCGCCCAATAAATGCGGTCCGAATAAAAACGGTTGAAACATCAAAAATTTTCCCGGCCGCATGGACAATTCCCTCAACGATTTCAGAAACGGAGACTAGATTTCGTGTTGAATGTAGCAGGTCATATAGAGCGACAAGCTGATCTTGGTTGTCAACCAGCTCTTGAGTTAACGTCTCTAAATCATGCTCTTGTGTGATCAACCGTGAGACAAATACGGCATTGCTTTCTAGCTGTGCTGCGACCCATGATTCAGGCATTCCAGCGACAAATAGTTCTCCACAGATTTGCTCTTCAGCATAAATTGGCGCGCGAACCGTTTTGTTGCAGCCTGTGTCAAAGGCCGCATCGGCCGGCCACTTCCAAGTGGCTTGATCAACAGATTGCATCCCAAAACATTCTGCTCCAGCGGCCAACCAATTATTTGCTAATTTTTCTAAGTCCGCTTGATAAAATGTTTTGATTTGGTCTAGCATTATTTTCTAATCCTTTCTGCATGCTTAATAGCAACTGTGTTCACCCATGTGAATGATTGATTTCTGAATAGAGATCGACTGTAAGCTTCATTTTCTTAAGATGGTTGTGTGTTACATCATTTGCATATGGAGCAAATACCAATCTACGACTTCCTCAATAGGCAAGCCTTTTGAAGCTAAATAGTTCTGTGTCCCTAATGCCCGCCGATGTTCTGGGTCATCAATCACCCGGCCGATTGCGTCCGCTAAGCTATTCACATCGTTGGGTTGAAAGAATTCTCCCCCATACCCTTCTTCTGTAATCACCTCAGCAAAGTCACCGATATTGGGCAAGACGGCCGCCTTGCCATAGTCACCCGCCTGATGCAATACGCCCGAGCTGCCAGTTGTGCTGGTATAGGGAAAAACAACCACTGCAGCATCACCAAAAATATGCGGCACATCGTCTTCAGCTACATAACCTGTATAGCGAATTCGAGGAATATCGATGTACTGTTTTTGCATTGACTCTAAATAGCCGGCCGCATTTGGGCTATCGCTACCAGCAATAACCAATTCCAAAGGTGGGCGGCCGTTGCTAGACAGCTCTTTAAATGCCTCGATAAGGGCGTCTACTTTTTTGTATGTTCCGAATTTGCCAAAAGTCATGATTTGCAACGGCCCATCCGGCAAATCAAATGAAGGCTCTGAAACCTCATCAAACGAGCCATGAGGGGCTAGAACGATGTTTTCCGCCTTATATTTCTCTTCTAGAATTTCGACATACTTGGGTATTGTCAACGCAACAATGTTTGCTAATAACACAAATCGGGTTGTGATCGTTCCAGCGGTCTGAATAATCCACTCTAGAACTTTGTTGCTGGCAAACCCGGCGCTTTGCAGATTGACCGTCTCCATAATGTTGTGCAGCAGCACCATTGTTTTAAATCCGAACAAACGCAATATGGCTGGCGTCATCAAACCTAATGCGGCCGCAACTTTGCTGTCACCAAATGAAGCAAACTGAATGTTAAATAGCACCACGTCAGGCTCGACCTGACGCACCGCTTTTAATATCTTCCAAACGTTTTTATTGCTATTAAAATCCCAGCATTGCATCGTTGACACAGGGCAACTGCCCGCTACCTCCTGAGTCAGTTCAGCGTAGCTTTCTCCGGCCGGTAGCTGATCGGTCAGCAATATAACCTCTGATACTTCAGCTTTGAGACGCAGAAAGCGTACGAAGTGAAAAGCATATTCATTTAATGAACCTAAACCGGGTGGATGGGTTGTCACCATTGCGATACGAAGTTTTTTATCCTGCATATAAGCCTCTCAAATCATTGATTTTTATTTTTACTAGGTCTCGAATAAATCTTCGGGCTTCCTTGGCTGCATCTACTTTTGAGCCAGGAGCGTCAATCCAGGTGACAGGAACTTCAGCAATACGGTAGTTATATTTTGATGCCAAATATAGGATCTCAAGGTCAAACGAAAACCCCATCAATGTTTGCGAACTGTGTAGCTTGCGTGCTGCCTCACGTGTGTATAACTTGAAACCGCACTGTGTATCACGTACTCCGATGCGGAAGATGGTGTTTACAATCCAGCGTAGGCCGTTGCTGAATATGCGCCGTTTAAGTGACTTTTTCGTCTCTTCAGCTCCGATGGCCGCTCGTGATCCTATTGCAACGTCATACTGTTCATGTTGAAGTTTTTGCAGTAATTTGGCGACCTCTTCAATTGGGGTTGAATTATCAGCATCTGAAAAAAGAAGGTACTCACCTTCGGCCGCTAGCATCCCACGTCGTACAGCGCTCCCTTTTCCCCCATTCTTTTTTATTGTCAGCAATCGCAAATTGGCAAAGCCCAATGCTTCAACCAATGAGGCGGTGTTGTCAGTAGAACCATCATCCGCAATGATCAATTCACATGGAAAATGTAAATCGGTCACATACGAAGATATTGCCCCAATCGTTGGGATAATACGCTCTTCCTCATTGTAAGTCGGAATGATAATCGATAGAAGAGGTGGCCCTTCCAGTGGTGAGTGTTTCCAGTGTTCGTAATTTTTGTACGTCATAATTAACCGTAAGTAGAAAAGTGGTTCAAAATCAACCTTGGTGTCTATTTCAGACAAAATTAAAGAAGGCTGAATTGCATGGATGCTCCAAAACAAGTAAGTACATGTTAGGCACATTTATTGCGAATACACTGACTAACTTTGTTTAAATCCCCCCCAATCAGTCCTACCATGAGTTGTATGCGAAGGTGTTTTATGCTTTCTTCACCTTTAATTGAGTCTTGGGTACTTATTTGTGAAGGCCAAAATAAAGGGTAGTAATCTATGACTAAAGATTATTGACAGGCGCATTCTACTTTTCCCATTATTAATTAACGTGGCGGACTTCAGCCTTTCAGAGTGCTATCTTTTTTCCCAAAGCTGCGCAGACTATTATGGGCAGGAGTGTGTATTAACTCAGCTTCACCTATCAGCCATATTTAACGGCTACCTATCTAACATATGATCACAAATAGAAAAAAAAGATGGTTTCAAATGGTTGCTCAACCTCAAGGGAGCATTGCGGATGGGGATGTTTTCATTTTGCTTGGGTTTGGCTTGGAAGAAGATCAAGATGGCACCCTTCGGCCAGGTTTAAGCAATCAGCGCTTAGCAGAATGGGTCGTTGCCAACAACCCGAACCGACTTCCCACGATTACTCAAGAAGGGACCAAACTTGCTTTAGACGAACTAGAATCGGCCGATCCCTCATTAGATACTGAGCATTGGGTCATTAACTTGCCTCACGACCCACATGTACATGTCGATACTTATGGAGCGGCCCTACAGATATGGCTTTTATGCTTCAATACAGAGTTAACAAGGCCCGTGCTTGTAACGCACCCCTACCAATCGGAACGAGCTAGACTCATTTTTAGCAAACTGCCTTTAAGCGAAATCATTGTGCCTTATATCGACCCTGACACAGTTCCCTTTACCCCTAACTCAACCCAGCGGTGGACCAGAAACCGCTATTGGTATTTTATTTTTGAATTCGTCATGGCTCGTCCAATCGGCCGTTTGTTTGGCTGGATCTAAAGTTAATGAATCTGTTTAAATGGTCAGAAAAAGCCTAGCAAATTAGCTGTCCAATCTAACTAACGAGCAAAATAGGACAACTTCCCTACATATGCGTGTGAACCGCTTGTGAATTATCGATTTTCAAGATGTGCTGTTCAGTAAGCTTAAATCTGCTTATGGGAAACAAACACACCGCCCTTGCACCAAGCAGTAAATAAAATGAATACCCAAACACAGGAACAACACTCGAACTTCCGTTCCTTTATCGCTAGCCGAAATCAACACCTACTCGTCGCTCTAATCTTAGGGTTTGGTTACCATGGGGCACTCATCCCATTTACCTATACCCGCACTTACGACGCATTTGTCCACATATTTTTTGGGGATCATTATGCGCGTTCTTGGTTTGACCCTTGGGACCCCCGCTGGTACACCGGTTTTACGCTGACAAGCTATCCTCCTGGCTCACAACAAACAATCGCTCTGCTTTCTAAGTTCGTTGGCTTGGGCTATGGCTTTGTTTTGGCTCAAACATTTGCACTATTGATGTGCATCGTTGGTATCTATCGCTTCTCAAAACTTTGGGTCAGTGAAGATGCGGCCGGGTATTCCGCATTACTTTTTGTCTTCTCTTCCAGCATTACCGAAACTGTCCACGTATTTGGCCAGTTACCGACAACGTTTTCACTGGGATTCTTGCTCAACGCCATTCCATTTGCCTATCAATGGATCGATACCGGGCAATGGAAATATTTGCTGGCGGCTTGGATTATGAACGCCGCGACCACGGCCGGGCATCATGTTACAACACTATTCGGCGCAGTCTTTTTTGTCGCTCCGATGATGCTGTTAGCCATTGTCGAAAAGTTTAGAGAGCCTTGGCCCGATGAGCCTGAGCAACGGCCCACAACAGTGACCCGCAACAACCTCAAGCCGCTCATTATTCGCCGTGTGCGCCGCATCCTTCCATCTGTTGCCCGCACCGGGTTGTATGGCGTTGGCATGATCTCTGTGCTCATACTTGTCGTTTTGCCCTACTGGCTATGGAGCGCATCTGACCCGATTACCCAAGTCTCAATCCCCCATGCGTCAAGGGACTCATTTATCGAAAACACAGCCGCAGGCCTTGTCTTTTGGCTTGTTCCCTACGGCACAACATTGGTTATTTTGCCCTATGTTGTTTATAAGGGATTTACAACCAAGGCTTGGCCCGTCATGGCTTCGTGGTGTTTGCTTTTCTTCTTGGGAACAGGTGGAACGACTCCAGGGCCTCGGCTTTTACTCGGCGGCGCCTTTGACATTCTCACTTTAGACCGCTTTACTTTTTGGGCAACAATTATTCTGCTGCCGTTTGCAGGAGAGTTTGTTAAAAGCATGCGCAACGGCCGATTTGCTAATTACCTACAGGCTCAATTCGGCGTATTTACATGGCGTTTTGTTCAGACCAGTTTCGTTATTGTCTACATCGCTGCTTCAGTCTTCATTGCCAACCTCACCCAATTCCGTCGCTTTCAGCCTGCACCAATTGACATTGACCCCATTGTTAGCTTTATGGAAAAAGATGAACATTGGCGTTGGCGCT
Organism: Anaerolineae bacterium; assembly: GCA_045105475.1. Classification (GTDB taxonomy): domain Bacteria; phylum Chloroflexota; class Anaerolineae; order Promineifilales; family Promineifilaceae; genus WTJY01. The sequence continues at coordinate 19,043 of JBGCDP010000093.1, read as the reverse complement.
ATCTAACCTTAGGGTTTGGAGATCAAGTTGCATGGCTTAGTGCTCACATGGACTCGAACATGATCGATGGGAACTATCACTCTGCCCGTCGTCTACCAGAGCTAACGACTACGCCGGTTGAGCGGCTTGAGGGATCAAAATATAGCGGTATTCCCGGTATAGGCTCATTGCAACAATTTTTAGCGGTCCCTGATAAGTACAATCTTAAATTCATTTTTTCAAATGACCCGTTTTATGATCCGCTCCTCTTTTTCTCCGGTTGGCACCAATTGCAACGTTTGGGGAACGGAATTATGGTTTGGGAGAAGGGGGATATTCCACCTTTGCCAGAAATCTTGCCACGCAAAGACATCCCAACCTATCAAAAAATTATGTGGGGCACCGTCCCTATGGGGGCCTTAATATTGGGAATGTTGGTGATGACCTCAAACTTTTGGGGGCCACCAGCCATAAAAATGGGCAGTTTTTTGGGTGTTTTTAAATTGCTCCAGCTTATTAGCCAAGCGAAACTGACTTACTTTCTTTTAGGGCCGTGGAGAAAAGTTGCAGGTAAATGGACTGAGTTTGATGCGCGGCTTTTGCAGTGGTCAACTTTAGATTTAAGCGATAATTCTGATGACGTTCGCTTGCAAAAATTGTGGGACCGCGTTCAAGCCCAACTTGATAAACCTAAGCTTGCTCCGCCAAGCGCACATCAAGCCCGCCTGTCAACGCTGATCGCTCTCGTTGCTGTGGTTGCGTTTGGCGTCTATTACAAATATCAGGAGCGTGTGACTGATCCGCTTCGTTTAGTAGAAGCCTATTATGACGATTTAGACTTCCGTCGATTTGAGTCTGCTTATGAACGCTTGGATCCAAATAGTCGTCCAAGCTTTGATCAGTACATGCTAGAGCTGTCTGTTACCAACGGATTGGTTGCCTCGTATGGCAAGCTTGACAGCATTTATGTGTCTATCGTAGAGGAAGAGCCTGAGCGCATTGTGATTGAAGCAAGGTCTGAGCTGATCACAGCTTTGGACTATTACACGTCAACTCAGCTCCACGAATTGATTCGGCATGATGACAAATGGGTGATTATTCCAGCAACGGCCGATGTTACGATCCCACCCGATCAGTTCTATCGCAAAAGTTCAGTTGAATGGCATTCGGCCGGGCGTCGGCGTATCACGGCGACGACTACCAGCTTTGGTGATATTTTAGACCGGCCGGAATTGCAGATTTTATCCGCTAGGCTCGTTTGGGTAGACGGCCGCTATAGCCTAGTGGGCGAACTCATCAATACAGATGTAGACCCAGCCGATATTACCGTAGCCGCTTTTCTCTATAATGAAGGTGGGGAAGAGATAGTTTGGTACAACGCTCAACAAGCGTTGATGCATAAAATATTTCCTAAGGAGGTGACGCCTTTTCGCATAGATTTTGAGGGGGTGGCTGGTTTAAATCTAACCGGTATGCCGCCTCCCGTTGTTTTTGAACCGAATGCCTTCTTCCCGATCGATTTGGTTGACCCACCTGTCACATTTGAAGTTTATGCACGGGCCGTTATCACCCCTAAAGACCTTTATCGTAATGTGGGTGTTCAAGATATCGAGATTGCTCAAGACGGCGATGGAAACTTTCAATTAAGTGGCACTCTCTATAATTCCGGCACAGAAGAAGCGACGATACCTCATATGCTCATCACCTATTACGATGAGGAAAACAAAGTTGCTTGGGTAGATGACTTCTTTTTAGAAGAGGCTGTTCGCCCTCAACGTGCCCAATCGTTTGTTGTTGATCTTACAGAAAAAAGTGAAGTCAAAACGATTATTACCGATGGCGATGTATACGCTAACGTTCTACAAGAAGAGGTCCAAATTAAGCAGGCTTGGATTGAGCGAATACCAGTCCCGGGCGAAATCGGGTACCACTCCATGCGTATCAGTCTTCACTATTTCGTGGGGGGTGACTAATGAGACTAAACCCATATCGGAGCCATTTCTATATTTTGAGCATCAGCCTTTTGTGCGTGATGGCGCTCTCTCTTGGAGCATGTGGACGCCTTGGAACTGAAGAAGAAGCTCCCCAAATTGCTTCGACTCTTACAGGTGAAATTCCGGTTTCTGTCATAGAAGCATCTGTTGTTGGTCAACCCATCGATCTGTTTGTTGGCCCCACTAATGTAGCTGATGGCACCCCTGTTATGTTGACGATGCTGGGCAGCTTCGGCCCTCAGGTTTTGCGCACCCAGTTCGAAAATAATCAGGCATATTTTCTTGTTCCAGAAACGATGACGACGCGTGCTGGCTGGGTTGACTTCGTAGTGACGAGCGGCGAAGCCAAAGGCACAGCCACACTGCATTTGCTTCCCGATCAGCCCGTTGAACCGATTACGCCTCTGGTCGGATCAAGGTCGATTATTGCTGACGCTGGACATTGGGCAATGGTTGTCGCCATTCCGTTTGATCGCTTTGGGAACCCGATAGCTGAAGGCACACCGGTCGATATTCGTTCACTGCATCCAGGAAAAGCGCTGCGTACTTATGACTCTAAAATTTCGCATTTATTGGCGTGGGAGCGTATTTACAGCGGGATAAAAGCTGGCCGAACGATCATCGCTGCCAATATTGATGAGGTTCATGGGCCAGAAGGGATTCTGCTTGAGATCCCCGGCTGGCCAGTCCCTTTTGAACTTGAATCTGATCCCGATACGCTTCCGGCCGATGGATTTCAACTCATGACGTTGCGCACAGATGAAATTGTCGATCAATACAACAATATGATGCCAGACGGGACTCTAGTAAATTTCGTGGTCGATGGACCAGCCGGTAATTTACGTGTCATCCCTGCTCAAACGGTAGATGGGGTGGCGGAAACGATTTTTCAGGCGCCAAATGATCCGGGTCAGTACACGATTCGAGCGGCGGTTTTTGGGATGGAGAGTGAGCCTTTGGTTGTTGAGTTCACGTTGGGCCCAGCCGTTAGTTCATTTCCAATCGACCTTGATGTTAGCTTTGATAAAGGGGAACTGGCCTTAACCGCTGGCCCAATTACAGCCGAGCTTGACCAATATGTGCCGGATGGCACCCCCGTTTCGTTTGAAATTACCGGGTCTGACCAAAAAACCTATTCGATAACGGCCGTCACAGATGCTGGATATGCAACCGCCACTATTCGCCTTATCCATTTAAAAAGCGGCCCCCAGCAAGCTCAGGCCAAAGCCGGGTCTGGTAGCGGAGAATTGAAGTTTACGCTGCCATAAGGTTCAGCAAAGTGATTATCTATGTCTAAGTTTCGGCTCAAGCTTTTTATCTGGCTCATTCTTGGCGCTATCTCTGCTGCTGGATTCTTTTTTGTCATTGGCCGTGCTGCCAATTTACTTCTTTACTTTCAAGAATCGGCTGACCCGGCCTCTGCGTTAAACATTGTTCCGAATAGGCCAGCGGACCTAAAGGTTCAACTAGACTGGTTGCCAGATGATGCTGACACCGGGCGTAAGATTGAACCTTTTACCCGCACCCAAATTGAATCAGCCTATTTACGTGCATGGCTTCAATGGAACATCTCATATTTACGAGGGGAACCCTATGGCCTGGAGACATATTTTGTTGGCCCTGCACTTGCTGCGGCAACAGAAGGGGTTGAACTCACACAGCTACAAGGCTGGTCAATCCAACAAACTGACTTAGAGCACAAGCTTAAACTCCATATGTACTCAGCCGATGGGTCGATCATCTCGATGACGGCACATAATGTAAAGCTGGCTCAAATCATTCGCAACTATGACGGCCAGCCGATTATGGCTGATGTTGTTGAGGCCGATTATGATGTCGTGATGAAATTAGAAGATGGCAGTTGGCGGGTTCGACATTGGGTAAGACGGGAAAAATCGGAGCCATTTCCAGAAATTACTGCTCAAATCGACCCGACTCTTTTTGCCACTGTTGAAGATCAACATCTGATCGTGGACGGAGAGCCATACACCATTCGTGGTGTCAATTACTATCCCAAAGACACCCCATGGCACGATTTTTGGCCAGAATATAACCCGGAAATTATCGAGCAAGACTTTGCCATTATGGCCAGTTTAGGCATAAATACCATTCGTATATTTGTCCCCTATGAACCACAGCTGCCAGAACCCGATCCTCACGAGGCCGAAGATGTTGAAGTTGGGGGAGCGCATCCCGTTACAAAAGGAAGTGCAAAGAACAATAAGCATGAACAAATTGATCCATATGAAGATCTTCGTTTAAAGCTAAATAATTTATTGAGCCAGGCTGATGATCATGATTTAAAAGTTATTGTTACCCTTTTTGATTTCCGCACAGACTATCAAATCTTGCTCTGGCCAAATGCGGATCGTGATCTAGAAAAAGTGGTTCCCTATTTCGCAGATAATCCAACCATTCTGGCTTGGGATCTCAAAAATGAACCTGACCTTGACCAGCCAGGGAATACGGCATTAACGGTCAATGCGTGGCTCACACATATTGCACAAGAGGTTCGTGATCATGCTCCCAATCACCTTATTACGATCGGTTGGGCGACGTCTGAAGGGGCGAAACAACTCCCAGAAGTTGTTGATTTTGTTTCGTTCCATGATTATCTGCCACCAGAAACGCTACCAGAACGGATAAAAAGCTTACGCTCTGCCGTGCCTAATAAACCGATTGTTTTGACTGAATTTGGGCTTCCTACATGGAATAGTCGGTTTTTTCCTAATGGACATACTGAACGCGAGCAGGCCGTCTATTATGCTGATGTTCGCAGAGTTTTAAATGAGGCAAACTTAAACGGTTATATGGCGTGGACGCTATATGACTTTGAAGGAATTCCCTCATCGGTAGTCGGCCGCAAGCCGTGGAAATCGGGCCCACAGCGTCATTTAGGCTTGATTCGTGATAATGGAGAAAAGAAATGGGCAGCTTTTCTATTGGCTGAAAACTCTAATTTAGACATCCCACGCCCCCCACGAATTCTGCGTTTCTTCAAACCCTTTTGGCAAACAGTCTTTATGTTGCTCGTGGCATCAATCATCATCGGCCGGAATTTAAAGCGTAAATACTTTCCCGCGCAAGCTTAACATATTGAATTTAAAGTTTGTTGAAGCAGGGTAGGCCCAACGTTTGATCAAAGGCTTTAGACTAATCCACTTCTGTCCATTCACCGGTTACCATGAAAATAATCCGTTCGCAGATGTTGGTAACACGATCACCAATTCGCTCTAAATTGTGGGCCATCCACAACATGTAAGTAGGGACGCGAACTTCAGTATTGCTTTCACTGCCCATCGTCTCAAACATGATTGAGGTAAATCGGCCGTATTGTCGATCAATTTTATTATCACGGTCGATCACTTTATTTGCCAAAGCCACATCCTCAGACAAGTAAGCTTCCATCGACTCTCGAATCATTTTTTCAACACGTCGGCCCATTTTAGGCAATTGGTGAAGCGATTCGATTTGAACAACCCCTTCTTCAGCCATCCTTAATTGCAAACGGCTAATGCCAGAAGCGTGATCCCCAATCCGTTCGAGTTCAGTCGCAATGTGTGTCATTACAACCACACGTCGTAAGTCAGATGCTTGAGGCTGCTGTATGGCTAAAACACGCAAGCAGTCTTGCTCAATGGTGTAACGTAGCTGATTAATTTCCTCGTCACCTTTAATCACGTTACGCGCTTTTTCATAGTCTTGCTTTTCTAGTGCATCCATCGCAGTTGAAAGCGCATCGTGAACCATGCTTGTCAGTCGGGTTAGGTTTTCATTTAGGTTTTTGAGCTCAGCGTCGAGCGCACCGCGTGTGTTCAGAACAGACATAAAGTTAATCGGGTGGTTTATCAATAAATCATAGTATGCATCATAGTTTTAAGGTTGTGTAAACAAACAAATAATAGTTTGTAAACATTTTCGTCAAAACCAAAGCATAAAAAATTGTAACTGAATGGGTTAGTGGTGCAAGCTTCGTAGTAGGCGAACAAACCCTTCGCTATTCGTTATCTAATGCGCCGTTTTTTTCAGCTTCTGCATCAAACGCTTTAAGCAGTAGATCAAAATGCTCTTGGTTCATCGGCTGATCTTGTTTTCTCTGTTTCCAAAATCCTTTAAGCTTTGTGTGATGTACGGCCGGAATTGCGGAGCCTTTGACATCAAGTTCAACATCATTGGCTGTAAAAACAACCACTGAGCCGATTGGCAGCTCTTGTTCTGCTAATTCTGGAACATTGTGGCTGATCCATTTCGCAATTTGTTTGACCTGGTTTTCAGATTCAAGAGCCGGGTTTCCTAAAGTCTGTTGCCCGAAAAAGCGTTGGAAAATACCGATTTTTTGTTTCCACTTAAACTCATCGGCCGTAATTGTGCCTGACTGATACTTAGCGACAATCGCCATGACCCCATTTGGCGTTAGCATCAAATGATTTACCGGGGACATATAATGGTATAGATGAAAATCGGCCCCAACTTTGCCCAGCTTACGCAAACCTTCATTGAGCGTTTCATGCACAACCGGCTGTTTGATCAGTCGGTTCGCAAAATAAAGACCTACCTGTGACAAAAGCCAGCCTGCAGGCAAGCTGAAAAGAGACAGATACGAAAGGGTTGAACCTTCTTCCGCCGTAAAGGTCAAAACAAAGCCACCCAATAACACACCGATTCCGGCAAAGCTAAAAACAGAGCCTATTTTTTTACGGGAAGCGACATATTTTTCGTTGGTTAAAATTCTCATAGCTATATTTTATCAGTGACAAGTGTGCTTCGCACGAGTGGTCGGCGATCAGTGGAATATTCACACAATAGAGTGAGCCTAGACGTTGAAAACTGGTTAGACGCGCCCCATGACCAAACAGGCATTCTGCCCACCCAAGCCAAACGAGTTTGACATCGCATAATCAACAGCGACATGTCGCGGCTTATTGGGGATATAGTCCAGATCACATTCAGGGTCAGGAACATCATAGTTCCAAGTCGGTGGTAAAATCTTTTTATCAATTGCCAAAGCGGTAAAAATCGCTTCAATCGCCCCGGCCGCACCCAAGGCATGGCCAGTTAACGCCTTTGTGCTGCTAATCGGCAGGTCATAGGCGTACTCACCAAAAACTTTTTTAATTGCCACAGTTTCCGATTTGTCATTAAACGGTGTAGATGAACCATGGGCATTGATATATCCGATCCGTTTAGAATCAAGTTTGCTGTCTTCAATCGCCCATTTCATCGCCCGGGTTGCGCCGCGCCCTTCAGGATCAGGTTCAGCGATATGGTATCCATCAGAACTAGAGGCATGCCCTAACACTTCCGCATAGATTTTCGCACCCCGTGCGACAGCATCTGACATTTTTTCAAGGATTACGATTCCAGCCCCTTCACTTACTGTAAACCCATCTCGATTTAGCGTAAACGGCCGACATGCTTTTGCTGGATTGTCGTTGTGGCTAATGCACAAGCCGCGCATCGCCGAGAAACCGGCCAACGTTGAAGGATGAATCAAGCTGTCGGCACCACCTGCAATAATTCGATCAGCTCGCCCTCGCTTGATCAGCTCCACCGCTTCACCAATTGCTTGGGTCCCCGTTGCACAAGCGGTTGAAACCGTGTTAATGGGTCCACGGGCTTTTGCCAAAGCGCTCACAAAGTGGCCAACCATATTGGGCAGGGCGCCCACGATCGCATAAGGCGAGACTCGCGAAAACCCTTTTTCCCGATAAGTCTCCATGCTCTCGACGCCAAATTGAAACCCACCAATAGCGGTTCCGATGACAACCCCACTACGCTCATCCTCTTCCATATCTGTCGCAGGTTCATAACCTGCATCAGCCATCGCTTCGGTTGCGGCCGCTATTGCCAAGTGAGATACGCGAGCCATACGGCGGGCTTCTTTCGGTTTTACAAACTTTTTTGGATCGAAGTTCTTAACCATTCCAGCGATTTTGCACGGAATGTCTGAAGTGTCGAAATGTTCAACCGTGGAGATACCGGATCGGCCGACCATCATGCTCTCCCATGTTTCTTGAACCGTATTGCCAATAGGGGTCACCGCCCCCATCCCAGTAATAACCACGCGAGGCTCACCTCGGTGATCGACAAAATTCTTCTCCATTCGTCCTCAGAATGATCTACGATTTCAAATTTGGGATTTACAGTTAAAGCAACAGGCGTAAATCAACAATCGTAAATGTGTTAAGGGTATCACAGTTGTGATGGGAATGTGACATCCCTAACCCGATTCAATCCCCTGCTTAATGGCATCCACCACACCAAATTCAACCGCTTCACGTGCTTGGCCAATCGCATTTCGCACTGCTTTGCTGCCTGAGCTACCGTGGCCGATAATGACAACACCATTCACACCTAAAAGCGGGGCACCCCCAACTTCATCAGGGTCAAGCATTGCGCCAACCCTTCTCAGGGCCGGCCGGGCCAGCATGCCACCCACGCTCGATAAAACCCCTGTTTTGAGTTCAGACCGAATCAACCCGGTTAAGGTTCTGGCTGTGGCTTCGGCTGTTTTAAGCATAATATTCCCAACAAACCCATCGGCAATCGCCACATCGATCTCGCCTGACATGAAATCTTTTGGCTCGATATTGCCGACAAAATTAAGCGAACTTTCAGCTAGTAACTTGCCAGCTTCTTTAACCAGCTCATTTCCCTTCCCATCTTCTTCCCCATTTGAAACAAGGCCAACCGTTGGCCGCGCTTTGCCGGTTACACAGCTTGCATAAATGCTTCCCATAATGCCAAACTGATAAAGATACTCAGCCTGGCAATCGGCATTAGCCCCATTATCTAGCAAGATGGGTCGTGCTGGGAGTGGGAATATCGCTCCGATTGCAGGTCGTTTTACCCCCGGAATTCGTCTGAGCGTAGCCAGCATCGAGACGGCTAAAGTACAGCCGGTATTTCCCATCGAAACAAAAGCATCCCCTTTCCCTTCTTTGACCAGATTCAAGCCGATGTGCATGGATGAGTTAGGCTTACCACGCACAATCTCACGCGGTTTGTCACTCATTTCGATGAGCTCTTCAGCATGCACGACCGTCAGGTTTAATCCAGTCGTTTGATGGTTGCCTAGCTCAGCCTCAATTAAAGATTGGCGGCCGACAAGAATAATTTCGTCGTTCGGATACAGACGGGCGGCTTCAACGGCTCCGGTCACATCGGCCACTGGCATATTTTCACTGCCCATCGCATCAAGCACAATTTTCATAGGGTATTTTTGAAAGCAGGCATATCGATTGTTTGATCAGGTAAATAAGGTAGTTATTGTAACCTAATCCCTAATAAACTAACGAGCCGATTCGCTTTAGGCCAATGTTTGTGTCCGCTCCAAAATGTGCCAATCGGCTAATGCTCGTCCAGCCCCCAAAGCGGTACATGCGATAGGATTGTCTGCAATATAAGCGGGTACGCCGGTTACCTGCGTCAATAGCGTATCAATATTTCGCAAAAGAGCGGTTCCACCAGCCAGAGCCATGCCACGATCAATAATGTCGGCCGCTAGTTCTGGTGGCGTTTTGGCTAATACCGCTTTTACCATACTGGTCATCGCACCTAATGGCTCGGTAATCGCTTCCCATGTCTCATAAGATGTAAAGTTAATGGTACGTGGCAAGCCTGTGACTTGATCACGCCCTTGAACCTGCATTTCTTCCCGTTCCGTGGGCTCTGTTGCACTTCCCAGTTTGATTTTGATCGCTTCGGCCGTAGGCTCGCCGATTACTAAATTATATTTTTTACGCACGTATTGGATGATCGCATCATCTAAATGGACACCAGCTACCCGGACCGACTCCGCACACACAATATCATTGACAGATACGACGGCCGCTTCTGTTGAGCCACCACCCATATCGACGATCATATTGCCGGTAGGTGTTCCAACCGGCAGCCCTGCCCCAATCGCGGCCGCCTTTGGCTGAGCAATCAAACGTACTTCACGTGCGCCTGCATCTCGCCCTGCTTGGCGTACGGCACGTTGTTCAACAGATGTAACACCATAAGGCACGCTAATCATAACGATGGGCGCGCGGCGCCAGCGTCCTTTAACACGTCGAATAAAATATCCAAGCATCGCTTCAGTTACAAAGTAGTCAGCAATGACCCCGTCTCGCAATGGACGCATCACTTCGAACTGTTCGGGTGCTCGCCCATACATGTCGCGGGCCGCACGGCCGAACTCAACAATCGTCGTGCGATTGCCGTCTTCGCGGATAGCGACGACGGCCGGTTCCTGCATCACAATACCGCGCCCCTGATCGTGGACGAGAATATTTACAGTTCCCAAGTCAATTGCGATTTCTGGTTGAAGAAAAGCCATGTGTTCCTTTTTCGCATTTCAGCCCGCTCCGCTTTTAGCACTTCAGCTTTGCGTCTTGCACAAATTTTAGTTTAAATCGTAAAGTTCAGTGCCTAAAGCATTGAATCTACATACTGCCCGATTCTGTCAGAAAGGCCAAGCTTAAGCAAATGCCTTAAGCTGTTTTGGGTGACTACCTAGTGACCGAACAGGGTTATTAACAAAAAACGGGCCGACGAATCAACGCCGACCCGAATAAATTCTAACTAAACCCGCAAACAACCAGATTAATGGCGCTGCGTATTTGATAGGTCTGGAACCGCCGGTGAGCGACGTCTGCTGCGTTTACGGCTAACGTCAATGCGCAGTTGCTCGCGACGTAGTTGCGACTCTAGCATGCGATAAGCAGCAGGGTCTTCTGGGACCCCTTCTTCCATCGCTTTAGCGGCCGCTTGGCGAGCCTCTTCCGCTTTTTGCTCATCGATTTCTTCAGCATGGTCAGCAGAGTCAGCCAAGATAATAATCTTGCTGGGGTTAATCTCTGCAATACCACCGCCAATCGCGAAGAATTCCTCTGCGCCATTGCGGCGAATAACAACCTCGCCAAAATCGAGAACCGTCAGCAAAGGGGAGTGATTCGGAAGGATACCCATCCGCCCCATAATGCCGGGCAAATTAACTGAGTCAACCGTCTCGCTATAAACCTTTTTTTCTTGGGTTACGATTTCTAATTCAAGGGGCATAACAATTTCCCTGTGGGGACGCAGCCTGCTGCGCCCCTACGGTACGAACGTAGCCTGTTACGTTCTACATCTCCGAAATTAATCTTCAGATTCACGCATCTCTTCTGCTTTTGCAAAAGCGGTGTCAATGTTACCCACCATATAGAATGCCTGCTCTGGCAGATTGTCACACTCACCGTCTAAGATGCGACGGAAGCCAGCAACGGTGTCTTTGGTTGAAACATACTGCCCTTGTAAACCATGGAAACGTTCAGCAACGTACATCGGCTGGCCAAGGAAACGCTCAACTTTACGGGCGCGAGCCACAAGCTGTTTGTCATCTTCAGAAAGCTCATCGATACCCAAAATGGCGATGATGTCCTGAAGCTCTTTGTAACGCTGTAGAATCTGCTTAACTTCACGAGCGGTGCGATAATGCTCTTCACCCACAATGTCTGGCTGGAGCGCACGGCTTGAAGATGAAAGCGGGTCTACCGCAGGGAAAACACCCTTTGCAAACACGTTTCGATCAAGTGTTAAGATCGCGTCAAGATGGGCAAAGGTTGCTACTGGAGCCGGGTCAGAGTAGTCGTCGGCCGGTACATAGACCGCCTGCATCGACGTAATCGATCCGTTCCGGGTAGAGGTAATGCGCTCTTGCAATTCACCCATTTCAGAAGCCAATGTTGGCTGATACCCTACAGCAGATGGCATACGGCCTAACAGCGCCGACATCTCTGATCCTGACAATACATAACGGAAGATGTTGTCGATAAAGATCAGTACGTCTTTACCTTGGTCACGATAGTATTCCGCCATTGAAAGACCGGTCAAAGCAACGCGCAAACGTACACCTGGAGGCTCGTTCATCTGGCCGAAAACCATGATAACTGAGTCACGTACACCGTACTCGTCTAACTCATAGTAGAAGTCGGTCCCTTCACGGGTACGTTCTCCCACACCAGCAAACACAGATACACCTTCATGCTCTGTTGCTACCGAACGGATCAGCTCAGCAATCGTTACCGTTTTCCCTACACCTGCACCACCATAAATACCGGTCTTACCACCACGAATAAATGGGGCCAAAAGGTCGATAACCTTCATCCCTGTTTCAAAGGTTTCAGTTGCGGTTGATTGGTCTTGGAAAGGAGGAGGATCACGATGGATCGCATAATAAGTATCTGATTCAGGCGTTGGCTTACCGTCAATCGCTTCACCAATTACGTTGAAAATACGACCTAAAGTAACGTCACCTACAGGTACAGTAATTGGAGCACCTGTCCCTTTGACTACTGCGCCCCGGCGTAGTCCGTCAGTTGCGTCCATCGCTACTGTACGAACCATGCCTTCACCAAGATGCTGCTGCACCTCAAGAACCAATCGTTTCCCATTTAGATCTACATCAAGGGCTTCCAGCAATTCTGGCAGATTGCCATCTGGATATTCTACGTCTAGTACTACACCGCGAATCGCGGCTACTCTACCTTCACTCATTTTATGTTCCTTTAGGAACAGTGATTAGTGATTAGTTGCTAGTCGCTGGCAGTGGATGAAATCCACTAACCATGACCAACTATCCACTACCTACTGTTTACTCTAGGGCGGCTGCACCACCAACGATGTCTAGAATTTCGGCCGTAATTGCACTTTGACGGGCTTTGTTACGGGCTAGCGTCAAATCTTCGATTAGGGCTTTTGCATTATCTGTCGCGTTGTTCATCGCAACGTACCGAGCACTATGTTCACTCGCCAACGATTCCAGATAAGACTGGTAAAGCTGTAAGTCAACAAAGCGGGGAACGATAGCGTCGAGCAGTTCTTCGGCCGGTGGCTCATAAGCATATCCAGCAGCTGGGCCACTAGATTCGCCTTCTGGAGCAACAGGGGCTGTGAAAAACTCTGCGATTTCACTACCGGTGAAGTCGGTGGGTTTCAGCGGCAAAAGCTGCTTCATCCGTGCATACCGGCTTACCATATTGATAAAGTCGGTATATGCGACAAATACTTGATCGACCTTCCCATCTAAATAGTCATCAACCACAACCTGAGCGATCGGGCTAATGTCATTGGGAGATGGGGGATCTGGCATCGAGATAAAAGAGGCCATCACGTTATATCCACGTCGGATAAAGAGGTCACGCCCTTTTTTACCAACCGCTACAATCTTGATATCTTGAACTTGGTCACCCACTTTAAGAATAAAGCGTTCAACTAAGCGAACAATATCAGTGTTGTATGCACCAGCCAGACCACGGTCGCCAGTAAATGCGATAATCGCAATGCTTTTAATTTCGTCGCGATCAACCAACATCGGGTGCGAAACGGTTGAGCCACCACCGGCTAAGTTGTTCAGTATCTCGAACGCTTTGCCTGCATAGTCACGCGTCGCCGCCACCCGTCCCTGAGCACGATTCGCTTTTGAAGCAGAAATCGCGGCCAGAGCGCTGGTGATCTTTGATGTGTTTGCAACGGTGTTTATGCGCTGCTTGAGTTCTCTTTCTGTAGCCATTTATTAGCTCATAGTTATCAGTTGTCAGCATTCAGTTTTATTGCGAAGCGCAACAACTGATTACTGTCTACTGAAAACTGCTATTAGCTGAAACTCGCTTTGAAATCAGCAATCGCTTGTTTCATTTTGTCTTCATTTCCATCAGTAATACGTTTACTGTTGTCGATCTCAGCACCAATCGCTGGGTGAACCGTATCCATATAGCGCATCAATTCAGACAAAAAGCGACGCACATCTTCAGTTGGGACATCGTCCAAGTAACCGCGTGTACCGGAGTAAACGATGTAAACTTGGTGAACCAATGAGTATGGAGAATTCTGTGGCTGTTTGAGGATTTCCATCAAACGCTCACCACGATCTAGCTGACGACGGGTTGAAGCGTCAAGGTCAGAAGCGAAAAGAGCGAATGCCGCTAGCTCGCCGTACTGGGCCAAGTCAGATTTCAAACCACCAGCAACCTGTTTCATCGCTTTAAACTGAGCGTCACCACCCACGCGTGATACAGAGATACCAGATGAAATAGCTGGTAGCTGTCCGGCCGAGAATAAGTCAGTTTCTAAGAAGATCTGACCGTCTGTAATCGAAATAACGTTTGTTGGAATATATGCAGAAACGTCGCCCAATAGGGTTTCGATGACTGGCAAAGCGGTTAGTGAACCACCGGTTCCAGGAACACGGACCAATTCATAATCGTCTTTGTTTTTGCCATCAGCCTCAAGCTGTTTCCAAGCGTTATCAATTTTGTGCTCGTCGTCGTTACCAAACATGATTGATTCAGCAGCGTTAACGCTTTCAGCATTTTCTTTGGTAACTTCAGTCCCTTTCTCAACAATGACCCAGTCATCGCGCAAACGAACTGAACGCTCGAGCAAACGGCTATGTACAGAGAAAATGTCTCCAGGATAAGCCTCACGACCAGGAGGGCGGCGTAGAATCAAAGACATCTGACGATAAGCCCAAGCCTGTTTTGAAAGGTCATCGTAGATAACCAATGCGTGTTGCCCTTTGTGCATGAAGTATTCGCCGATAGCGGTTCCTGAGAACGGAGCGAAATATTGCATCGGAGCAGGGTCAGAAGAACCAGCCACAACGATGACTGTGTATTCCATTGCACCAGCATCTTCCAATGTACGTACAACTTGAGCTACCTGACCATTACGTTGACCAACAGCCACATAGATACAGACAACGCCTTTACCTTTTTGGTTGATGATTGTGTCAAGCGCGATAGCGGTTTTACCCGTTTGGCGGTCGCCAATAATCAGCTCGCGTTGTCCTTGACCAACAGGCGTCATCGCGTCGATAGCAACGATGCCGGTCATCAGCGGGGTATCCACACCTTTACGCTCAATCACATAAGGGGCGATACGCTCAAGCTCGTATACCGCATCGGTCGCAATTGGACCTTTACCGTCGATGGGTGCACCCAGAGCGTCAACAACGCGGCCGCGTGTTGCTTCACCCACAGGGATAGCTGCTACGTCTCCAGTTGCGCGTACTTCGTCACCAGCTTCAAGATCGGTGTAGTTACCCATGACAGCGATACCGACGCTATCTGGCTCTAGATTCAGGGCGATACCCTGTGTTCCATTGCTGAACTGAACCAGCTCACCTGCACCAATATCGGCCAGTCCGTCGCAAATTGCGATACCGTCATAAACCGCCTGAACGGTTCCGACAGAACGGACTTCAGTTGTGCTCTCAAAAGAGTCAATCTGTTTGAGGAAACTGTCTGCTAAATTTTCAAAACTCGGGGTTGAACCCATGGATGAACCTCCTAACCGGTTGCTTGTTAGAAATTTTCTTGTGATCAGCTATTCTAAAGTGTTGGCTGATTACGATAGTTTGTTTTTAAAATAAAAGGGAGAGACATGTTTTGTCCCAATTTTGCAAAGATTATAGACTAGACTTGGAGGTCTAGCCAAACTAGTCTAGACTTGGAGGTCTAATCTTCCGTGAGATCGCATGCAATTTAGACACAGAGAAACAGTTACCGATATCCAGAATCTTTTAGCTGATTTAGCCGGCCCGTGGGAGGAACCACTTAGTTTTGCTGGCTTTGGAACGCCTTTTCAAAAAGAAATTAGCAATTTCCCAGATATATTACAAGCGATTAAGGCAGTAGATGAGGCCTTAGAGTGCTGGGCCGCTACTGTAAACCCCGAAGTCGTATTTGATAATTTACTGAAAATTATTACACAGTTGAAAGATGAAAGCGTTGAAATTAAATCGGACACCATACGAAATGATCGATGGGACAATGCGGTTAGCATGGTGATCAATGCTCTCCGATCAGCTCATCCACTAGTCGAAGAAACTTTGTTGCAGTCAGAACGAGGTTCAGTACTTCAACCCTATATTCTCAATGATATTTAACAAAATGTTTGAACACGCAGAAGCTCTGCTTGCTGCATCGATTAAAGAGTTTTCTGACCGTGGCTATGACAAAGCCTCAATCAATCTCATCCTTGAAACCGCAGGGATGAGTAAAGGGCAATTTTACCATCATTTTAAGAATAAAGAAGGATTGTATTTGGCTTTAATCGAGGTGCTGCTAACCCAAAAGCGGGCATTCTTGCAGAATATCATGCAGGCAACTACGGGCCAAAATGATATTTATGCGATTTTTCAGGCCCGCATGACTTATGAGCTAGCCTTCGCCCGAGAGTATCCGGCGATGAATAGTTTTGCGGAGAGTGTGGACCGTGAGAAGGGGAGCAAAGTATATGAAAAGGCGGCCGAGCAGTTTAGCCTAAACAATGATGATTTGTTGAATGCGCTCATTGAAATGGCTTATCAAAAAGGGGATTTCCGAGCTGACATTCCGCTTAGTTTTATAAAACCTTTACTCGTCTACTTTTTCAACCATGCGGCCGAAATGGTGGAGTTAGGTGACCCTAAAACATTTGATACCAATCTGAATCAATTATTGGTATTCATAAAATCAGGTTTAGCAAAATAAATGTTTATTCACGCTGCGAAACACTTCATCTTGCGTTTGTGTCGCATCGATCCGTATCGCCTGCGGCAGCTTGTTTTCATTTAAGTAGTCCCATTTCCATTTATGATTAGCCAGATCGTGGAGCGTTACATCGTCAATATTGGGGTGCTCTGTTCTAACCGCGAATCGTTCCAAACAAAGTTCCCAAGGGCAATCGAGAATAAAGATTTTTATTTTGGCTTTACCCTCAAGTTTAGATCTTAGCTGTTCAATGTTTTGCCACGTTCTTGCATGGCCTAGATTTTGATCAAAGATCAAATTTCCATTGTTCCCTAAATGAGTTTTCGCGAAATCAAAAAACAGGTCAAATGAAATTCCATATGCATCCTGAGGAGTTCCTCTAAAACTTTCAGAGAGTTGAATACTTTTTGCAATTTGATCAATTTCAAAAACAGGAATGGATAATTCTCGGCCTAGTCTTCTTGCAAGCGTACTTTTTCCGGCACCGGCAAAGCCACCTATTGCAATTAAATGTGCAGATAAAATCATGGAACTTTTGGGGACCTTTCACGTATAGTTTGTACCAGTTTTCAATGCCGATTGAACCCACAAACTGGTTTACAAAGCTAACGTCTTATACGGACTGTAGGAGCTAAAATTCCTCCCGTGGAAGACCATTCTATTTTTTAGGAGGTCAATCATGCGGTTTGAATTACAAAAAACCCAACTTTTTCGCTATTTCACATGGACCAATATTTTAAGCGTCGTGCCTATGATGGTGATTTTTCTCGGATTAATCACTCTCATTATGTTCGAGGAAGGTGCGTACCCCCGTACGATCATAATCGTTTGCGCTAGTACTGTCCTTCTGGCAACTGCATTACTCGCATTTCTCATTTGGCTATCGCGTCAGATGGTTGACGCTTTAGAGTATGAGGTTGAAGATCATATTCTTTATGTCAGTGAAGGCGTTTTTGTATACAGCCGAAAAGCGATCCCACTCGACAGAGTAACTGATATTCAACTGGTACAAGGGCTGTTGATGCGTCAGTTTAATATCTGGAAGGTTCAGGTGCAGACGGCCAGCCATGGTAGTTTAGGCGCAGAAGGGGTTTTGTGGGGAATAGGTGCCCCTAAACAAGTCAGGTCTCAATTAATTGAGGCTCGTAAAGCGGCCGTTTTAAGCCAACGGATTGACGCTGCAGCCTGATCTAGCTAAGACATTAAACAACTGAATAGAAGTTTTTAGGCCGTCAATTACATATGTAGTTGGCGGCTTTTTATATGACTCAACTTATCCAACAGATACGGCGCCATAGATTCCAATCCCATTTTGCTCTAATTGATCAACGGCCGCTTGTACGCTTTTAATCCAAGATTGACCCCGCTCAACATTGAGCACAACCCCATCTACTTGGGCACCTAGCAGTGCCATGTCTGAACCAAATACCGGTGGTGGAGCCAACACAATCAAAACATCCGATTCTTGTTTTAAGCGTTCGATGACACCGGCTAAATAAGGGCTGCTGACCAAATCGGCCGCCTTTTCACCCGCATTACCGGCCGCCAGCACGCTCAAGTTCTCGACATTTGCCTGTTGCAAACGTACGGTTTCATTGGTCGATAGCGATTCAGCAAAGCCTGATTGGTTGTCAACACCTGCCAAAGTATGCAACAGGGGACGAGATAAAATCCCATCGATTAAGATTGTTTTCCGGCCGCTGTTTGCCATCGCGATGGCTAAGCTATACGCCACATCGATACTGGCTTCATCGACAATGCGGCCGGCTGTTCCACCAATCACAATCGAGCCAGGAATCGGATCTTGTAATAGCAAACTTCCGCGTAAGTTAGGCCCCATCTTTTCAGATTCACCTTGTGCCAAAATCGTTAGGCCTGTCAAAGCAACGTCTTCGGTGTCTCGCACATAAGGGTCAAAATATTCGACTAGAAAGCCAACTAGCAGACCAACGATGAGAGCCAATACAATCCGTACCGGCAAATCAAGCTGATTGCCAATAGAGGCAGGAACTTCATTCACGACCGGCCGGTCAAGCAGCACAATCTCGGCTGGAGAGTCTAATCCCAAATGAGGAATACCGCTGGCATTCTCTTCTTCGATCACCTCAATGGCTGACTCCATCATCACCTGTAACGCTTCTCGATCCCCATAATTCATGATGACCGTTAGGCGACTGCGAATTGCGTCGGCACTTGTTCCGTTAAAGATCAAGAGTGGATCGACTTCAACGCCGCGTTCAGACATCTTGGCACTGACTTTTTCAGCAAACCCAATCCCGTTGGTCCAGTCAGCCATCCCATTGGTCAAATATTCAGAGGTCAGCCATTGATAGTAGCGGGCCTCTTCCTCAGCCGTTGCACTATCGGCTGGGAGTGGGGGGGAGATAAGAAAGCGCACGCCGACGTTGTAACTTGGTGGCGGGAGAACCGCTTCTTCGGCCGTTAATATTGTCAATAGCAGCACGAGTGCGGCCGGAATGACCATAAAAAGCCAGCGACGGCGAAATATTCGGAAGATCTGAGATAAGTTCATAAGGACGATTTTAGCTTGTGTTTAGGAGGCAACCCAACG
>JBGCDP010000092.1:0-14033 GCA_045105475.1 Anaerolineae bacterium | reverse complement strand
CAACCGGCTCACCCTGCGCCATCCCAGAATGAGACACCCACCAAACCTCCGTCGCAAAGCTCTGCACAAAATAACGATCATGCACCACCGCCAACACTGTCCCGGAAAAATTCTTCAACGCACTTTCAAACAGCGTACGTGATGGGATGTCCAAATGGTTAATCGGCTCGTCGAGCAGCAAAAAGTTGCACCCTTGAGCCACCAATCCAGCCAAAGTCAGCCGTGCTCGTTCACCAAAGCTCAAATCGGCCGCAGCCCTTAACGCAGCATCGTCTTTAAACAAATAGTAGTGCAAATACGAACGAGCATCTGTCTCACTCATCGGCACCAGCGACTGAATATGTTGCAGGGCTGATTTTGTCAGATCAAGCTGCTCCTGTTCTTGCGACATATAGCCAAGCTTGATGCTGCCACCCAGCTTAAATCGGCCGTCGAGCGGCTTTAACTTACCTGCGATGGTACGTAGCAGGGTCGTTTTTCCCGATCCATTAGAGCCGGTCAACACCACCCGCTGCCCTAGCTGAACCTCTTCTTCTAGGTTCGCCAGCAACGGCCGACCCGCTACATACCCCACACTCAAATCATTTAGCTCTAACACCTGTTTGCCCAGATGCTGCTGTTCAAACTCGATCTTGACTTGCCAAGATGGTTTCGGTTTTTCAACTCGCTCATCTGAATCTAAATATCGTTCCAGCTTTTTTTCACGTGAAAGTGCCTTTTTTGCTACCTTTTTCGCCAAGCGGCGCACACTGGGCTGATTTGGCTTTGTTGTCAGCTCTGTACTTTTAGCCTGAGCTTTGGTTCGAGCGATATCCTGCTTCATACGCCGGATCTCAAATTCTTGCTCTTTCCAAATTTCGCTATGCTTTTCCTGCTCCTTTTGAACCTGCTCTAAATAAAATGTGTAGTTACCAGCATACTCACGAACCGTATGCTGGGTAGGGTTTAGATCGATAATGCGATTGCTGACCTCATCTAAAAAAGTGCGATCATGCGAAACGATCAGCACCGCCCCTTGAAAATCGCTCAGCCAATGCTCAAGCCATTCGAGCATGTCGATGTCTAAATGATTGGTTGGCTCGTCGAGTAACAGTAGTTGGGGAGATGAAAGCAGTAGCAGGGCCAAAGACAGGCGCATTTTCTGGCCGCCTGAAAGAATGCCAACTTGGGTTTCGGCCGGCATTTGGTCAAGATCTAGTGCGGCCAAAATCGTTGGTGCTTCGGCCGTGTCATGGTCGATGAGGCGGGCCAACACCGCGTCATATTCT
Source organism: Anaerolineae bacterium (assembly GCA_045105475.1). Classification (GTDB taxonomy): domain Bacteria; phylum Chloroflexota; class Anaerolineae; order Promineifilales; family Promineifilaceae; genus WTJY01. The sequence goes on along the minus strand of JBGCDP010000092.1, from coordinate 12,765 downwards.
TGCTGGATTGCATCGTTCTCTGGATCAGCCGCTAGCTGTTCACCCAGATCACCTAACTGGCGTTCGAGAACTTCTGGATCACCGGTTGCTTGCCCGATTAAATCCCCTATGGTCAGATCAGGATCAGGCTCAAAGCCCTGTGATAAGTAACCAACACGAATCGCTGGATCAAGAATTACAGAGCCGCTATCGGCCGATTCTTCACCCACCAAAATACGAATCAGCGAAGATTTACCAGCGCCGTTCGGTCCAATCAGACCTAGCCTGTCGCCAGAATTTAGAGAAAATGAAATGTTTTTGAGTACGGGGGTAATTCCGTAGGATTTACTAATGTTATGTGCCGTTAGCATGGCGTTTTCTCCTTCGGGCTCTAATCAGCCCCTAACATGGGAAAACGGTAAAAATGATGGCCTGTGTAGGTCAGGCAACCCAAAGGGATTGGGCTTAGTTCAATTTTTAGCTAACGATCTGTCATAACACTCACCTAGTCGAATAATGTTTTTTTATTATCGGCCGACTGCAAAATTTGTCAAATTTGGGGCAACAACTGAGGCAATTGAATGCGAAAACTTGCCCCATGCCCGAGTCCGGCCGACTCTACCGAAATCGCCCCACCATGCGCCTCAACCAGCGATTTGACAATCGCCAACCCCAAGCCGGACCCGCCAGAGTCCCTTGTGCGACTGCTGTCTGTCCGATAAAACCGATCAAACAGGTGAGCCAATTGATCTGTCTCAATTCCCTCACCTGTGTCATGGAACGTGATCAGAACATGCCCATCTGTAGCCGCCGCTTCAACTAAGATCGATCCGCCAGCAGGCGTATGGCGTATGGCGTTGCTCACCAAATTACTACATACCTGTCGAATACGGGCCGCATCGACAACAGACATGAGCAAACCGGGCACATTGCATTCTAGTGACACCTCATTTTCGGCCGCCACTAGCTCAAAATTCCAAACGACCTCGCGTAGCAGCATGCTTAAATCAGTTTCAGCCAATTCAAGCGACAGTTGGTCCGCTTCTGCACGTGAAAGCAGATGTAGGTCTTCAACCAATTTAATCAGATGAGTCGTTTGCCCGTACAGGTTTGCCACCGATTTTTCATCCAGCTCTTTAAAGTGATCTAGCGCCCCCCGAAGCCTACCTTCAAGTACGGTTAATGGGGTGCGCAGTTCGTGTGACACATCTGCAATTAAGTTGCGCCGCAGCTGTTCCGCTTGCGCAAGTTCGGCCGACATGCCATTAAAATCTGTCGCCAGTCCCTGCACTTCATCGCTTTTGTCGCTTAAACGAATCTGATAGCCCAATTCACCATGACGCAGGCGGTTGGCTCCAGCCGCCAGTTCGCTAATTGGCCGAGCAAACTGCCTGCTCACCCAAATTCCGGCCGAAATCCCCATACCTAAAGCTAATGCCACCGCCGTCATGATTGCATTGCCCGTTTCATCAAACAAAAACGCCACCGCCAAATTTAATCCATCATCAAACGCCACCGCCCAGTAACTATCAAAATAGTCGATCAGGCCTGAGGCTGAGCCAATCGGAGCCACAACAAAGGCTCGAACCACTACAATCAAAAAGATAGTTAAAAGCGGTGCAATCGCGGCTAAAAGCACAACAACCGTCATGGCCACGCTCAAACGGACCCACAAGCGGTTCATAGATCCCTCGAAAAGCGGTAGCCAATGCTGTAAACCGTCTGGATATAGATCGGGTCACTTGGGTCAAGTTCAATCTTTTTACGCAGGTTCAAAATATGGGTGTTCAGAGTACGATCCATCCCCTCATATCCGTATCCTACGGCCGCCACCAACAGCTCTTCACGCCGGAATGTATGGCCTGGGTTTTCCATAAACTTTTGCATCAGCTTAAATTCGGCCGGAGTTAATTCAACTTCCTGCCCATCAACAAATAGCTGTAGGCTGTCTAAATCTAGCAGCAACCGGCCGAGGCTAATCCGCTGAGCCGGCACACTTTGCATCCGATCGGTTAGGCGCAGCAATGCCCGTACTCTGGCGACCACCTCACGGGCATTGAACGGCTTGGTTACATAATCATCTGCACCCAACTCTAGACCGATAATCTTGTCTGTATCTTCAACCCGAGCCGTCACCATAATGATCGGCGTTTGGTTGAGTTTTGAGTCGCTGCGAATAATGCGGGTCAGCTCCCAGCCGTCTTTGTCTGGCAACATCAGGTCAAGGAGTAAAAGGTCCGGCCGTTCGCTCCGCAGCGTGGCGAGGGCCAGTGCACCGTCATAAGCTAAAAGCACATCAAATCCCGCTTGCGCCAAATAATCACGCAGGATGCCTGCAATCTCTTTGTCGTCATCGACAACCAAAATTGTTTTCTTCACCATTATGAAAGTTTAGCCGAGTTCTTGACCGCTGACCGCTCACGGTAATAGGCAAAAGCTGATCCAATCAGATCACGCCCGGTTGCCAAACGTGGCCCCATATACTTCCGGCCGACGCTGACAATCCACTTCCGATGCATCCACAGATGAGCTCCGATTAAAGCCAACAACACCCAACTTGTAGTGTCATGAACCCCATACCAATCATAGTATCGTTGCTCCGATGAAAAGTCGCTCTTGCTAAAAAACCATGACGAGATCACAAGTCCGGTCCCAATGCACAAAATCAGATCAATCAACATCAACATATTCAAAATATAGTTGATTCGAGTCTGCTTCGGCTGCCGTTTAAAAAATCGCTTGGTCACGCTCACAACCCATTTCCAATGCAAAAGAACGTGATATAAAATGCCTGCCCCAAATACCACACCTATGATTTGATGGTTACTCCGGCCGGTTGCATCTTCAAAAAATAAAGGGACAAAAACGAGCAGCAGGGTCAGGTCTACAGTCCAGTTGAGGCGGGTTTTTGAAATAAACGAGGCTTTTGATTTTGACATTCAATTTCTCCTAAATCTGTGTTGATACACATAATTTAGCAGTCGAATGTCAAGAGAAAGTCAAGATGAGGTCGTTGGTTTATCGATAAAAGGTGACTCGCCTTTATTGGTTGTTATTCTGTCTACGGTTTTACCGTCTCATCACTTCTTTTGGCAACACAATTGGGAATTTTGCCCGAATCGCATGGTCCAATTGTGAATCGATATGGTCAGGATAATGAGTTCGCATCACCTCTTTTACAACATCACGCGCCCGATCAAACATGTCGGGTGACCCTTCCGCCTCCCACACCCCAGGAGCAGAGCGGTCAGCGATTTCTGGATAAAGAAAATCGGTTTCCATACGTGAAATTGTTTGCTCATGACCCAAGAAATGGCCCGGACCCAGCACCGTTTCACGAATCACATCAATCGATAGCGTTTCGTCATTGACCTCTAGACCGGCCAAAACCCGTTGAGCAACTCCCAACATATCGTTGTCGATGACCAACGCTTCAAGCGAAACCCCCATCAAGCTGCCCAACATCCCGGCCGACTCTAAGATGCGGTTCGCGCCAGCCAATCCGGCCGTCACCGCCGTAATTCCCTTTTCAAAACCAGCTTGGGCATCAGGCACTTTAGAATCGCTCATCGATGCAGCCACACTTGTCGGTAGGTCGTAATAACGGCCGATTTGCGCACAACTCGCCATCATCAGCGCCTCTTCCCCACTGCCGCCGGAAAATGCACCGGTGCGTAAATCTGACACAAAGGGCCAAATCGCAAATGTCATCGGGCAACCTGGCCGGATCATGTTGACGATACAGATACACGCCAGCCCTTCAGCTGTCACTTGGGCCAACGTCCCAGCTAAAGCAGCTGGCGCAGTCGCTCCCGCCTGTGGTGCAATCGCAATATCACTGATCAAGCCTAACTGGCTCGATTTGATCAGCACGTTTAGATTGTCTTCGCCAAATTTTAAGGGTGACACAATCGGGCAGCCGCCAAATGAAATAAACGGCCGTTCTCTAAATTTATCGATGCTGCCTGCAACCATCCCAAACATTTCTAAAGCAGGCTCAATATTAGCCACATCCTGAAACGTCATCTCACACGGCTTTTCAGTCGAGGTGAGCGCCACATACGCCACGTTTAGATCATGCACATGCAGGTCATTTAGCTCTGTTGGGATCACCATCTGGCCAAACTGATGAATGTTGTCGAGTGTGTCGACCATCCGGCCGCAGTTGTACAAATCTTCTAAGGTCGATGCGCGGTAGATCTTGGTTTCAGGGTCAAGAATTGTGACCGCTTCCCCGCTCGTTGAATAGTTAACATGATAGCCCCCTACATGCACATCGTCATGCTTGGGGCTACGGCTGTAAATCGTGTAGGATTTCGCCGCTTTGGCAAGCAAATCTTCAACCAAACTGGCCGGAAAACACAGACGGCCGTGTTCGCTGATGATCGCCCCTGCATTGGTCGCGATTTCAATCACCTCTGGCGTGGGATCGCCAATTCCAATCGTTTCAAGAATTTCAAGCGCCGCCTTATTGATCTTTTCCAAATCGCTATCCGAAAGTGGCTTGTATTGGCCACCCAGCATTCCAGCGCGTACCGGCCGCTTGTTTACCGCATCGGCCCGCAGAGCGATTCTTGCATCCCGGCCGCCAGCTCGTTTTCGTGATTTTCGTTTTGTTTGTGTCATAAAAATTAATCGGTTGATGACATGATAAGATGACGTGCAAATAGGAAATCATCCTATCGGCTCATCCCCTACTTCAATGCCTTAAGCACCCCTTCTTCAAATCGCACCAACGTCTCTTCTGCGTCCGCATCTGTGTGTTCCATGCAAACAAAGAACGGTTCAACTCCACCCGCTTCTGGCATAACGCCATTATCGATCATATGTTGATAAACCGTTTCTGATGTGTCCCAATTTGGCTTTGTTTTGAGCTCGCGCCAATCTTTAGGAGCTTCGTCGGCAAAACAGACACCAAACATGCCGGGTGCCCCGTTGATCACAACGGGAACGCTGTGACGAGCGCAAATCTCTTTGATACCAGCTTGAAGCATAAGTCCATGTTTTTCGATTTTTCTGAATACTTCACCACTTTGGATGAGTTCAAGTGTGGCATCGGCCGCGGCCGTCGAAACGACGTTGCCGGTATAAGTACCTCCTTGAAAAACGCCCCCATATCCCAATTTCATCATAATCTCTTTTTTGCCACCAAAAGCAGCAACAGGAAAACCGTTCCCCATCGCTTTGGCATAAGTCGAGATGTCGGGCGTCACGCCAAAAAATTCCCGTGCACCACCTGGTGCAATGCGAAACCCGGTTTTAACTTCGTCAAAAATCAGAACGATGCCGTATTCATCACACACTTTACGCAAAAACTGATGATAACCAGCGGCCGGCAGTAGGCCGTTTGCATTACCCAAGATCGGCTCAACGATAATCGCTGCGATCTCTTCCCCGCGTTCTGCCAAGATCTCGCTAAGCACTTCTTCGTCGTTCCATGGGCAGGTGATAATTAAATCTTCAATCACTTTGGGCACGCCCAAGCTATTTTTATACGGAGTCGGCCGTCTGCGATTGCCGACTTGATCAAGCGGCGCACCTTGAGTTGACCACATGACATTGTCGTGTGCTCCATGATAAGACCCTTCAAATTTTAGGATCAAATCCCGGCCGGTATGCCCCCGTGCCAACCGCAAAGCGTGCATCGTGCATTCAGTCCCCGTGTTGGCTAGGCGCACCATCTCAACCCCAGGACATAGATCGATGATACGCTCACACACGCTAACCTCATACTTTTGAGTCCCTGCAAAGCTCACCCCGTGATCAATCGCCTCCTTCACCCGATTATTGACAAACTCATTCCCGTGGCCAATTAAAACCGGCCCCCAGCCTAAGCGATAGTCGATATGGCGATTGCCATCATAGTCATAAATATAGCCACCTTTGGCATCAGCAATGACAACTGTTTCTTCTGGGCCGTAATAGCGATAGTTTGAGCTCACCCCATTCGGGGTTACTTCCATCGCGCGTTTGAAAAATTCTTGTGATTTTTTTCCGTGTTTAAACATGTTTTTTTCCTGTTACAAGGGGCAGATCATAGGTTGTACTCACCATTGACCACAATATTCGTATTTGTTATTTAGAAGATTTGAGTTTAGCATTTGAAAAAACAGAGGGCAAAGCAACAATCCACTGTTTCGATGAACAAACATGCCCATTTTCATTAAACAGATGAAAAGTTAGGTTTTATTGTGCTGTTTTAGCTAAAACCGGAGAAGACAAAAATGAACCTCAAGAAAATCGATCTTTCAGAAATAGACCAAGCGATTATCGCAAGCTTGCAGTTGGACGGCCGTCGGCCGTACGCAGATATTGCGGCCGAGTTAGGCATGGCTCCTTCAACGATTCAACAACGTGCCAATCGGCTGATGAAGCGGGGCGTTATGAAAATCAAAGCGGTAACTGATCCAGTTGTGATGGGTGTCCCTGTTATCGCGGCGGTGGGGCTAAAAGTGGATGGTGAGATTATTCGTGATGTAGCTGACCATATCTCCAAGTTTGAAGAAGTCAGCTACCTAGTCATTTGCGCAGGCTCGTGGGACATCCAGCTTGAAATCGCATGCAAAGACAACGATCATCTGCTCGACACAATCAGCCGCATTTCAAAAGCAAAAGGGGTAAAGTCGGCCGAGACATTCATCTATCTTAAAATCGTAAAAAATTCTTATCAGTGGGGCATTTAAAACAGCGTTCAACCGCTTTTGAATCTCGCCAAGCCAACTAAAAGGACCAAGCCATGAACAAATCAACCAAAAACACAGTCTACTTAGCCCTCAGTTTAGACGGATACATCGCAAAAAAGGACGGGAGTGTTGACTGGTTACACAGGCCAGAATATGCAGTTGAAGGGGAAGATATGGGATACGGTGCACTCATGAAGAGCATTGATGCCCTGGTCATGGGCAGCGGCACATTTAAGCAGGTGCGTAGTTTTGAAGGGGGTTGGCCTTACGGCAAAACGCAGGTGGTGGTCCTCAGCAGCAAGGATCAAGCAATTCCTGCCGACCTTTCAGCAACTGTTCAGCAAATGGCTGGCACCCCAGCTGAAATCCAAACCAAGCTACACGCGGCCGGAATGCAGCATCTGTATATCGATGGTGGAAAAACGGTTCAAGATTTTCTAGCAGCTGGGCTCATTGACGAGCTGATTCTGACAACTATCCCTGTAATTTTAGGTGAAGGCATCCCGTTTTTTGGCCCAGTTAAAGATGATATTCATCTCACCCATGTCAAAACTGAAGCCTACAGTAGCGGATTGGTCCAGACTCATTACCTCGTACAGAAATAAAACAGCTACACAAATCGGACAGAATAAATCGGCGGGAAATGATGCCCCAATGGTAACCATTGGTCGCCACGATTATTCGACAAGTACAGGTTTCCGGTCGTTGTGCCAAACACCAATGTATCCCCACGCAAGTCTAATCCATGTCGAAAAACCACATCGTAACAGTCAGATTGAGGCAGTCCTATCCGCTGTTGTTCCCAGCTTTTTCCGCCATCGGTCGTACGTGCCACAAACAGTGCCCCATCAATCGCCATACGCACATCATCAGATATCGCTGGAATCACCCAAGCAGTTTGATCGTCATCTTCGGCCGCCACAATCGGAAAACCAAACTTAATCCCGCTTTCAGGCTCTGAAATATTGTCCCAGCTCGCCCCACCGTTTCCGCTACGAAAAACCCCACAATGGTTCTGCATCCACAACACATCTGGGTTAGAAGGAGCCATCTGGAGGTAATGGGGATCGTGCCCATATTCTGAATATGGGTCAGGCTTGTATTCAGCAATCAGCCCTTTATTGCGCCCTTCCCATGACTCCCCTCCATCAAATGATTCGTATACGCCACCGATGCTCACACCCGCATAAATGTGATTGCTATCGCGTGGATCAACAATAATCGAACAACAACCAGCCTGATCCCGGCCGCCGCCAAACCAGTTCTTTTCCCGCGAATGGTGGTTCCAAAGTGGATTGTTTATCGTAAACGACTGGCCGTCATCATCGCTTTGAAAAAGCGCACCCGGCTCTGTTCCAATAAATAGTTGACCCGGCCGATCCTCTCCACCTGGGGTCAGCGTCCACAGATAGCTGGTTGCGGCCGTCACTTCCTTACCACCCGAAAATATATCAAACATCGTTGAGCCATCTGGATATTTGGGTGCATCTCTATCTTCAAGCGATGCACCTTCATCATGCGACGCATACAGCTTTGGCCCCCAATGCCCCTGATCGGTTAAAAACCAATAGGTCCCAGATCGATGGTCACGCATCCCATACTGCACAGGAATGCCAGGTAATCCCGATTGAATAACTTCCCAATTTTGACCATTTTCTTGCAACAAGTAAAAGCCTTTGCGAGTCCCCAATAGTATTTTTCGATTGGACATTTTTAAGTCTCCTAAATGCGTGTTACGTGATTCGAACGCAACACGAAACACGTTTAATCAACCGCCAGACAATGCTTGGAAAAAATAGATTTGATCCGATGGCTTGACCTCGTCTGACAGGCTTTCTCGATCACGAATAAGCGCATCTCCAACATAGATGTTGACATGTTTTCGCAGGCGGCCGTGTTCGTCAACAATATAATCGCTTATACCGGGAAAACGCTCATTTAGGTTCGCTAAAATCTCTTTAACGGAACCACCCTCAATTTCAATATCGTTTTGGTTAACCAGCTCTGGGAAAAATCGGATCAAATGGCGTGTGAACTTTATGCGTGACATAACTGTCATAGTACATTTGTTCTTTTTGGCTGTCAAGAATAATCTGCGGCCAGCTATTTTCAACAGATCGATTAGGGTAGAATCTCGATCATGACATCCCAAAAGGCTTCAATCTACCGCTGGACGCGCCAGCATGCATTCCTCGTTTTTGCGCTCTTTATCATAGCGATTATTCAAAAATCAACTTTCTTGATCGGCATAGGCGGCCTTCTATCGTTTCTACTTTTCATCATACAGCACCCTGTTGCTGAAACAGAAAATGGAGATTTACCTTTTTGGCAAAGTCCACCCAACTTAATCACTTTAATCCGCGTATTTACCGTTTCCGCCATTGCGATGTTTCACCCGCTCCTCCACCCTATCGCCGTTGGGCTCATCGGTGTCAACATCTTAATTACCGACTATTTTGATGGCTATTTGTCACGCAAGCTAAACAAAGCATCTTTGTTTGGAGCACAATTTGACCAAGAAAGCGATGCGTTTTATATCGGGGTTTATTCTCTACTTTTGTACGTCACTGGCTATGCAGGTGTCTGGATTGTTACCCTCGGCATTTTGCGCTACCTCTATGTAATCGCTCTATTTTTGCTGAATCAGCAACATAAAAAAGAAGCTCGCATCCGCGGTGCTCGAATTGTCGCTGTCATGGTCATGATCGCTCTGTTGGTCCCGTATATTCTCCCCCCACTCCTATATCTGCCGTATCTGATCTTGTGCACAGCCTGCCTGCTCTATTCATTTGGCTATGCTTTTATTCTCCAAATTAATTTGCCCGAAGAGGCTTAGTATTTCAGGTCAAATCTGAAACCGCTACCACTTTTCGCACCACGGCCGCAAGTCCATCTCAAACGTCCATGCGCTACGGGGTTGATTGTGCAAAAAAAGATAGTTCTCTGCAATGTCATCAGGGTTTAAGATGCCATCTTTCGGCAATGCACTAATCATTTCACCAAAATTTTCCCGTGACCATCGAGTGTCAATAACACCGTCAACAATAATATGTCCCACATGGATCCCTTGTGGCCCTAGCTCACGCGCCATGCTTTCGGCCAAAGCCCGCAATGCATGCTTGCCCCCCGCAAATGCAGAGAAGCCTTCCTTCCCGCGCACGCTCGCCGTTGCACCGGTAAATAGGATCGATCCTCGGCCGCGCGGCTTCATCACCTTCGCCGCTTCACGGCCGGCTAAAAATCCAGCAAAAGCCGCCATTTCCCACACCTTATAATATTTTCGCGTCGTTGTTTCAACGATGTTGTAGCGGATATTGGCTCCGATATTAAAAACAACCACCTCAAGCCGCCCGATCTCGCTTTCGATTTTGGCAAACAGCTCTTGCACAGCCTCCTCTTTACGGGCATCCACTCCAAATGGATATACGGTGCCACCTGATGCTTTGATTTCGGCAACCAAACCGTCGAGCCGTTCAACATAACGGCGTGTTACGCACGTCTGATACCCCTCTTGTGCAAAGCGGCGGGCAACAGCGCCCCCTAAGCCCTCTCCGGCTCCAACAATCAAAGCCACACCTTTTTGATTATCCATTAGCTTTCTCCTTGCAATTCTCGATTCATGAATCCTTGCCACACTTCAACCATCGCTGTCCCGCCCAGCAAATAGTGAATCACACCATAAACAACAACGCCAACTGGTATTGCCAATATCACAAACAGCAACCTGTCAAGATTTAGCGTCGCAACTAAGCGGATGGCGACTGCCATTCCCCCGGCCGCTAACGCACACCGGCCGAACGCGATGAAAAGCCCTTTTTCACCTAACGGCTGATACATCCAGCGATAAACCTGCCATGCTAAGAGCATAATGGTCAATGCATAAGCCAATCGGCCGAATGCTAGACCATAGATGCCTAACGGCCCAACTAAGAGATAGTTTAAAGCGACCCCAACAACCACACTGATCAGCTGAATCACCATCGGCCGCACGGTGTCATGGCGCGAAAAGTAAAGCAGCGCCAAAACTTCATACGTCGAAATCGCAATCGCTCCAGAAGCGGCGATCACCAAAAGTGAATAGACCAATTGGGTCGAATCGGCTGTGAATTCACCACGCTCCATGATCACCGCAATCCCGGCCGGGCCGAGCGCAACCAATCCGACAAAACTCGGCACAATAAAAAACCACAAATAGCGCAATCCGGTTTCTAAAGAACGATGCAGCTTGTCGATACCGCCTGAATTAAACTCTTCGCTCAAAGTAGGGAAAAAAGTAATAACCAGCGAAATACCAAACAGATCAACCGGCATATTGACTAATACCGTAGCAAATAGCCAGGCCGAAGCACTCCCTTCAGGCAACCCAGATGCCAACCGGATAATCACAATATCCACAGACTCTAACGCCACCAGTGTGATGAGTCGGGGCCAAAGCAAATATAAAACTTGGCGAAACTCTGGCAATGCAAAATCAAGTTCGGGCCAGAAAGAAATTCCGTACCGCCTAACCATGAATAGCTGGCAAACAAAGTGCATGCATATCCCCAGAACGCCCCCCCAGACCATCGCATACACCCCATACTCTTCCGCGCCAACCAGCATCCCGATCACAAAACCTAAATCAAATAAAAGGGCGCCTAGCGCAGGTGCTAAAAAATGCTGATACGAATGCAACAGGCTTACTAAGATGCTGCTCAGGCCAAATATAAACATGCCGCCCAGAGCGATACGCATCAAGTTTGCGGTTAGCATCTGCTGCACCGGATCAAAATCCGGCACGATGACGACACGCGCAAGCCATGGGGCGAATATTCCGGCCGTCAGGCACAAAAAGCCTAAAATCACCGCAATCGTTGTCAAGATCGTATTGGAAAGCTTTTGTTGATATGCCCGATCACGATGGATAAGTGCGGCCGAATAAACAGGAATCAATGCGGTTGCCATCGCTCCACCAGACACCATTACAAAAAAAACGTCTGGCAACTGCCATGCGGCCGTCATTGCGTCAGCATCTGCACTGGTCCCAAATGCGGAACTGGCAAGAAACAGCTTTGCAAATCCTGATACTTTATTTAAAGCAGATAGGGTGATGACTAGAACTGACGCTTGAATTAGTTTAGAATTCTTGAACATATGATCTAATTATCTACTTTTTCGAATAACATAAAGGATGAGTAGAAAGCAAGCATCAGTATGCCGACTCCCAAAATTAAGATCACTTTGAAAATTATGACAAAGCGAGCAAGTCGCACGATAAGCAGCAAAAATGCAAAAAAGAGAATAAAGGAAAACACCGACCACAAGCGATGCATCATTGGGGCCGGCCGCAAAGTCGAATCGCAATGATTGCAAACGATGTTCGGCCGTCGGCTCCTCATCACCGCAATTCGCAAGCGATTGATCGGGGTTAAACAGACAGGACAGGTTGCAGGTGGCACAGGTGTGTTGCTCATGATCAAAATTATCCAGGATAGTTAAGCAAATGAAAAATAATCGGAAAGAGATTATTCGCGCATCAGAAATAGGATCTTACATCTATTGTAACCGAGCTTGGTGGCTTAAACGCATCGACGGCCGTGAGTCACACAACGTGACTGAAATGCAACTAGGTACCCAACAGCACGAACGCCACTCTCGGGCAGTTAAAGGCATCGGGCAGCTTCAGAATGTCGCCTACGGGCTAATTATGCTGGCCTTATTCTTCCTCGTCATCTTTTTTCTATTTGCTACATAGATAAAAGCTGATAAGCGCTCAATTGATTAGAACTTTTTTATGTCTCAACTATTAACCCTCGCCATTTTTTTCCTTGTTTGCGCCATTCTTGCTATCGGGTTTAGTTTTTGGTTGCAAAATCGAAGCGGTGTCCCTGAAGGCGAACTTGTTTATGACGATGCAGGGTCATGGCATAAGGTTCAAAAACCCTTATTCAATAAAGAACTCATGCTAACGGGTAAGCCTGATTACGTCATTAAAGCAGAAAATGGGGGACTCATTCCTGTTGAGTACAAATCTGCCAAAGCCCCTAAGCGGCCGTACGAAAGCCATATCATGCAGCTGGCTGCGTATTGTGCCCTCATCGAATCACATTTTGGTACCCGTCCC
>JBGCDP010000091.1:0-30973 GCA_045105475.1 Anaerolineae bacterium | reverse complement strand
AGCCCCATCACAACAATTTGGTCTGCATTAATTTCCGGCCGCGCAATTAACCAATCATAGCTTTCAACGGCCGCTTCCAAAATACTTTCTTTTGTGGGTGAGCCTTCTGCATATCCATACCCTGGATATCCAATGACAAGCACACCATACCCTTTGGCTCGTAGAGGAAGGGCAAAATCTACTAGATCATCCGCAATTTCACCATTGCCATGGCCAATAATCACGGCCGGGGCAGGATGGCTCGATTCTGGTGGTTCTAAATACCAAGCAAACCCTGCTTCAGGGCCAAGAGAAGTAGGAAAGCGAGCGGCTACCAATCCCTCATAATTAGAAGGATCTTGAATTTGAATAGCGCGTTGTTGACCAGGGTAAAGCGCTTCTCGCTGGAAGCGGTAGAAAAATGATGCATATGAACCATACACAATTAAGATTGTAGCGATTAATGCCATACGCAGGAGCCGAAGAAATTTCGATGGTTTTTTGTTGAACATTTTTATTCTGGAGAGCAAAGTTTAATTCAGTATTATTCAATGATCTCCAGAATAAATCATGTACTTATGTGCTTTTCCATTCAACCAAAGGTCCTGCAACCCAAGTCGGTGGGGGGGTGCCGTAAAGCTCGGTTGAGTCACTGATGCTCATGTCTAAAATTCGGCCGGACATCGGTCCACGCAAATAGCTCATTACCTGCCCTGCGTCCCGATGGTCGCTTTTGGCTTTTAATGTATGTTGGTTGTATTCCCAATACTCTTGGCGTTCCATGAACCCGATCCCTTCATTGATTAAGTCGGTCGCCATCGCGATACCCGCTTCATCTGGCTCAAACGCTTCATCGGCCGGGGTGCCATAGCCGATACCGTGATGCACAGGGTCGGCCGTTGACAGGATGACCGCATCTTCGCATAGTTCCGCTAGTTCATCGATGCCGGGGAGTTCGCCCGGTTTGCCACCGGCCAGCCACGGGTAGCGTTCAATCATTTGGGGCGGATCGGTGATGCCACGCCGTTTGATTTCAGCTTCCCAAAAATGACGCCATCCCATGAGCGCATGGTCTCCGGTCCATTCGATTCGGCCGGTTGACTCATTTAAGCCGCTCCCTTGAATACCATAAAACGGTTGGTTAGATGGCTTGGCTCCGGCCGCAACCGCCCGACGAGCATTTTCCATCTCTTGGGTAAAGGCGTGAAGCACGCTAATCACAACTACTTTGCTCGCGCCACTGTCGAGGGCGGCCGCCGCACAGGCCGCTTGCTGATAACCACAGTCATGCACAGAGATATGTGGAAAAACGAGCATGCCGCGCTCTTTGAGCACTGAGCCCAAGTTATGTTTTTCGTTTAAAGCAGCGCCACGTTCAAGATGATCGTGGGTGCCGCTTTCCCCAAGCTCTTCGATTTCTCTTGCATACATCGCAAGAATGTCTTTCTGTAATTGGTCTCTATCTAGTTCCATTTATTTCCTTAGTAAGCTCTTCTTAATTTACTTTCCATTCGACTAAAGGTCCAGCCACCCAAGTAGGTGGAGGTGAATCGTAGGTCTCTGAGAAGTCGCCGATGCTCATATCTAGGATTTTGCCGGATACCGGCTTACGCAAATAAGCCATCACTTGGCCTGCATCACGGTGGTCACTTTTGGCTTTAATGGTGTGCTGGTTGTACCCCCAATAATCTTGTTTGATCATTAGCTCGATCCCTTCGTTGATCAGCCCTTCGGCCATAGCGATGCCAGCTTCATCTGGTTCAAACGCCTCATCGGCCGGGGTACCGTAGCCGATACCATGATGTACCGGGTCGGCCGTCGCGACAATGACAGCGTCTTCGCACAGCCTTGCCAACTCGTCGATGCCAGGAAGCTCACCCGGTTTCCCGCCAGCCAACCACGGGTAGCGTTCAATCATTTCAGGCGGATTGGTCATGCCACGTCGTTTGATCTCCGCATTCCAAAAATGGCGCCATGTCATCAGGGCGTGATCACCGGTCCATTCTTTGTGGCCGGTTGTCTCGTTTAAGCCAGGTCCCTGAATTCCGTAAAACGGCTGCTCCGATGGGTTGGCCCCGGCCGCTACTGCGATCCGTGCCTCGTCCATTTCTTGCGTAAACGCATGGAGTACGCTGATGGCGACCACCCGTTTCGCACCACTATCAAGGGCTGCATGCACACAGGCGGCCGTTTGATAGCCACAATCATGCACAGAGATATGCGGAAAAACGAGCATTCCCCGCTCTTTTAAAGTTTTGGCAAGATTATGTTTTTTGTTGAGGGCCGCGCCACGATCAAGATGATCTTGGGTTCCAGACTCGCCTAACTCTCCAAGCTCCCTTGCGTACATCGTGAGGATTCTTTTCTGAACTTCACTTTTTTCTAATTCCAAAACATTGCCTCCAATCGATTGCCTGCGCCATTAAAAGAATCTATACAGAAATTACACCAATTTCGAATGAGCGGCTAATGGATCACCAAATGATAATAGTTTTCGAATTAACTCAATTCAACCTTAAAATAAATCAGAAAAGAAATCGACTAAGATTACAGCGTAATATTTAACGCTACGCTTGAGGATTCTAAAAATCATGAAACTTATCAAACCACTTTTATTCCTATTTTTATTTGTTCTATCATCAGCGTGTGGTGCTATTGGTGATGATTATGAAGCTGCAACATACGAGGTTGAAGGTGATCAGGCGTTTATGAGTGGCGTTATCGATGGCTCCACGCCAGATCGAGTACAGCAGCTTATTGACGATTACCCGGAAGTGACAACGATTGTGATGGAGCAGGTTGATGGCTCGGCCGATGATGAGGCGAATGTCGAGGCGGCTCGCTTAGTCCGCAGATATGGTTTGAATACGCATCTGCCCAGTGATGGTGAGATCGCTTCGGGCGGGGTCGATTTCTTCTTGGCTGGAAACCAGCGGTCGATTGAACCCGGCGCAAGACTAGGTGTGCACTCATGGGCGGCCGGTGATGGAACAACTGGGGCAGATGTTCCTAAAGATGATCCACAGCATCAGCTCTATCTTGACTACTATGCAGAGATGGGAATTCCGGCCGAATTTTATTGGTACACCTTAACCGCTGCACCTGCCGAAGACATCCATTGGATGACGGCCGATGAAATCGACCAGTATGGCTTTGTTACTTCTCCCTAAGTTTGATGCGCTGGGGAGTACATTTGCTGTCGTTTTCTACATCTAACGGAGTTAGACATCATCACCAAATGATAAAAGTAATTTTCGAGTCAAGCTAGCCAGCTGTTTTTGCTCGGCCGTAGTTAAAGAGGCTAGGAGCTCCTTCTCAAATTCTGTGTGAGCAATAACTACCTCGTCGATCTTTTTAGTTCCCTCTTCCGTGAGCACAACCAATACTCCGCGCCTGTCTTCAGGGTGAGCTTTACGTTCAATATATCCAGATTGCTCAAGTCGATCTAATCGATTGGTCATCGCCCCGGATGAAAGCATTAGTGCATTTAAAAGCTCTGAGGGAGTCATGAGGTACGAGCTACCGTAGCGCCGTAGCGTTGCGAGAACATCGAACTCTCCTTGGTTTAAGCCAAACTTGGCAAAGTTTTTTGTCAAATGTTGATCGATATAGCGAGATGATCGCGATATTCTTCCGATCACGCCTATCGCAGAAGTGTCTAGCTCCGGCCGTTCTTTAGCCCACTGAGCCAAAATAAAGTCAACCCTATCTTGTGTCATTTTCTTATTATATCTGACTGTCTCTCCATATCAAGTATCTTGACATCGAGACAAATCGCTGATATGTTACTCATAAATATATCTCGATGTCGAGATACTTCACCTGGAGATAAATCATGAAGCAAATTCTGTTTACCCCTCTCGCACCGATGTTGTGGGGGACCTCATACATTGTTGCAACCGAGTTGTTGCCAGAATATGGACCTTTTACAGTTGCATTTTTACGTTCTTTCCCTGTTGGCTTACTAATGATCTTAATCTATCGTCATTTTCCAAAAGGGGTTTGGTGGTGGCGTTCGTTGGTTTTAGGCACATTAAACATAGGCTTCTTTTATGCGATGCTTTTTATTGCAACCTATCGGTTGCCGGGGGGAATTGTGGCAACCGTTGGCGGTATTCAACCTCTTCTTGTCATCATGTTTTCGTGGCTTTTTTTGAAACAGCGGCCGTTGCCTTGGGCGATTGTCGCCGCTTGTTTTGGTATTCTCGGAGTAGGGCTCCTTGTTTTATCCTCAGCTATTCAGCTCGATTTAATCGGAATTTTAGCCGCCATAGTAGGTGCCATATCAATGGCGGCCGGAATTGTGTTAACTAAACTTTGGGGGCGCCCTGCACCCCTTCTTGTCTTTACCGGATGGCAACTCACCGCTGGAGGCATTGTCCTTATTCCGTTGGTCTTGTTTTTTGAACTGGGGAATATCCCATTGCCAAACTCCTATAACTTGCTTGGTTTTGCATGGTTAGCCATTTTGAATACAGCCCTAGGATATGTGCTCTGGTTTGGAGGGATTGAGAAATTGCAGGCGTGGAAAGTTTCCCTATTCGCTTTGCTTAGCCCTGTTGTCGCTGTCTTAGTAGGATATTTTATTCTTGACCAATCCCTTTCACTGATTCAGATAGCTGGGATGGTAATCATATTTAGTAGCATATTGGTGGCACAGCGTTTGGGTACAGCCGCACCTGCTCTTGTGCCCATTAGCCATAGGCTGTTTGACCACAAGAGCTAATACTATCAGCAATTATTTTAGTTCGGCTCGGCGTGCAGCTAAAAGAGTGTCATTGTGAGTCACGTCGTCTTGGTATGTGCGGTAAATAACGAACCAAATTAGCACACGAATCAATACCAAACCAGAAACCATGTAGAGCAAGACATTGTCTAACCCCAAAGATGCGGTAAATATCCCGACGAGCAGGGTAAATAGGACATCGCCCAAGCGCTCTGAGCCAGATTGCCACAGCCCATAAGCCGTACTGCGTAACTCTGGTGGGGTAATACGTGCGATCATCGGATGCATAATCGGGTTGTCAAACGCCAGAACAAAGCCCAACAGTAGATTAACAATCGCATACGGTCCGATATCTGAGCCGAAATCTACAGCTAGCGATATGACTAAAAAGATGAAGCTCAACGCGACTGCTACATGATAGATCATCGAGCGAGCATTTATCCGACCGTTGCCGACCCGCGTGCTGAGTGCTCCAGCTGCAAACCGGCCGAGCCCTAATCCTCCAGCTAAAGCGCCCACAACCAGAGACCCTTCCGCAACTGGGATCCCTCTGTGGTCAGCTAAGAAGGTAGGTAAAAATGTGAATAGGGTCACCGTACCAATGAGAAACTTGTCCGCCAACATTAATCCAAGAGATGGGATTTTAAATAGCGTCCAAACCTTTTCCATCGAAAAGCTGTGAGCATCGGCCGCTTTTTCAGCAATCGATCCCATCCCTTCATCTGTTTGTCCACGAATCGGCTCTTTATAGAAAAAGTAGATCAAGATCCCGCTGAGAATGCTTAGCCCACCTGCGACGTAATAGCCCAGCCTCCACCCGTCAGGTACATTTTCTAGCTGCCCTACCATCACAATGGCGATGATGCCTAGAATCCCAGTGATCCCCGCCCAGACCCCTTTTGCCCAGCCTCGTGTCTTGTCTGAAAACAAGTCACTGAGCACAGAGTTTGTGACAGGGGTTGTGGCGGAGGCACCTGCGGCCGAAATTGCAACAAGAATCAAAACCTGCGTATAGTTTTGGGCGAACCCCAATGCTACGGTCCAAATCCCCCATACACCGGTTGCAAAGACTAAGATCGCTTTTCGGTTATAGCGGTCACCTGCAATACCCCAAAGAGGGCCGGTGATCGCACCGATGAGTTTGCTTAAGGCGGCAATAAACCCTAAAGCCGATGTAGCCAGCCCGAGGGCTGGCCGCATGACGGTAAACAGAATGCCTAAGATTCCGCCCTCAACGCCGTCAACTAAGCCTGCAAATGACAGCAGGACCACGTTGGTCCAACGGCCGGGAACTTTAATTTCTTCGCTTTTTTGGATGTCTTGGGAAAGTGACATGGGATCTCCTATCTAATGTGATAGGAGATTGTAGGAGAAAATTGGAAAACGAAAAGGAAATGACGATGCTACCTGTAAAGGCACGTGCAGGCCGGAGACAATCGTTTAGCGGTTCAGTTCTTGTTCAATGCGGTCCCGATAAGAGTCACCGCTCGATTTCTGGGGTTTAGGGCTCTCTTTTTTCGTAGAAGCTTCGGTTTGCAGTTTTTGCAGCTGTCGGCCGAAAATAAACAGACCTAAGACCACAACCAAAATCGGGCCGATCCAGAAGAAACTACCTAAACCCCTCGCTGGAGGATTAGCCAAGACCCCCGTCCCATAACGAGCCGCAAAATACGCCAAAATTTCAGCGTCAGTTTCACCTGCTTCAAGCTGAGATCGGATCTCGGCTCGCCAGTCTGAACAAACTTCAGTGGGGCAGACATCTACTGGTAACGATTCGCAGGTTGGACAGAATAGCTCGTGCGCGACGCGATTCACATCGTCATCAGTCACATCTGTTTGCGCAAAAGCAGGCAGGACAAACAGTAAGCCGAGAATCAACAAAAGGGGGAGAGAAAATCTTTTATGCATGTTTGAGCCAGCTAACGATTATTGACAGTGGCTAAGGCAACCCGCCGTTCGGCCGCCGCGATCTTTTCATCTAGAGGATCAGGCCATGCTGCCACCAAGGTTCCCACTATAAAAATAACCCCACCAAACCAAACCCATTGAATCAGCGGATTCAGATACATACGTATTGTGGCGGATGTTTCCGTAATATTTTCCCAATTGACCAAAATCACATAGAAGTCTTCTGCAATCGTCGATCTAGCATCGGGAATCGTCATCCCTTGGCCGTTGTCAAAGATGTCGGTGTGTGGCTGAAGGTTAGTTAGGAAAGTCCCGCTACCATCGTAAACAGCGACTGTTCCCATCGCCATCGCGGTGTCTTCATTTTCACTAAACGTTGTCCCTAAATATTCAATGGTGTAGTCCCCGAGCGAAGCGCGTTCACCGACATTCAAGAACACCTGTCGGTCCATTTGGAAAAACTCAGTCCCAATGATGCCTGCCGCCATGACTAATACGCCTAAATGGATTAAGTAGCCACCATAACGTCGCTGGTTGCGTTGAAACAGTTTGCCTAAGGCAACTGGCCAACTTTCTTTCTTTGAGTTAACGCGTGCCTGCGCACCTCGCACATATTCAAGCAGGGTTAGCAGCATTGAAAACGCCACGATCCATAGGCCAATAATCGCCCCAATCTGCCGCATGCCGCCTAAAACTAAACCGGCCGCAAATACGGTGGCAACAACGGCAGGCCACATCGACTGTTTGCCCAAACGGTTAATCGATGTCTTATACCACATCGTCATGGGTGCGATGCCCATCAGCAAAAGCACGGCCGCAAACAATGGTCCCACGGCAATGTTATAAGTGTCTGGCCCAACGCCGTACGATTGGCAATCCCAACGGCCGCCGAACAAGGCTGAACAGGTGATCCATTCAGAAAGCAGAGCGAAATTGGTAAACAGAAAAATGATGATGGTGATTGCCAAAATCAAAAAGTTATTGGCTAAGAAAGCTGCTTCTCGTGATAAAAGCGACTCCAAGTAATTTTCACTACGGAGTTCTGGTGCTCGCCAAATGGCTACTCCCACTGAGAAGAGGAACATGCTGCCCACAAATGCGAAGAACCCCCACTGAATATCAGATTGAGCAAACGCATGAACGGAGCTAAGCAGCCCTGTCCGTACGATAAATGTTCCATAAAGCACTGTGAGGTAGGTGGTTAAAATAAGGACGATGTTCCAAACTTTGAACATACCTCGTTTTTCTTGGATCATGACTGAATGGAGGAATGCGGTCGCAGTGAGCCAAGGCAAAAAGGCAACATTTTCGACAGGGTCCCATTCCCAATAACCACCCCAACCCAAAACATCGTATGCCCAGCGGCCGCCTAAGATTAGGCCTAGGCTTAAAAAGAGCCACGCGGTTAAAGTCCAACGTCGGGTTGTACGTATCCAGCTGTCATCTAAGCGTCCGGCGAGTAGGGCTGCCATCGCAAAGCTAAACGGCACCACAAAGCCGGTATAACCCAAATACAGCATGGGCGGATGAATAATCATCAGCGGATGGCGTAGCAAAGGGCTAAGGCCGTTGCCGTCTAAAGCAACGCTGACGGCCGGGGCAAATGGATTTTCCGGGAATGCTGAGAGATAGAGAAAGTAAGCTTGAGTGAGTCCACCAATAATGATGGCATATGGGATAAGGTCTCGCTCTTCGTTTTTACTGAGCCATGCCGCTGCTAGGAACCCTGCTAAGAAAACGTTCCAAAGCAAGAGTGAGCCAGCTTGCCCACCCCACAATGCTGAAAACTTAAACTGAAACGGTGTCGCGCGGCTCGTTACCTGACGCACATAATCGATTGAAAAATCGTTATTGATCAGCGCCAAGATCATGATGATGCAGGCAAGAACGAGTAGGGGGAAAACGGCGATAGCGGCATTCCGGCCGCTACTAACTAGTTTTGTCCGAGTTTCAGATGCTAGCCTCGGCCCCCATTGAGCAAACCCCATCGCACCAATTGAATACAATGTTGCAGCGAGTGCTAAATAAATTGCGGAGTTACCGAGGTCTGCAAACATAGAATGTTTATCCTGAAGCGGCCGGTTCTTCTAACCCACGTTCCGTTCCGGGCTCTGCTTCTTCATAGCGAGTCGGGCATTTTAACAAAAGTCCACCAGGGTTTGAGTTAAACACGCCTGCTGCGCCTGCAGAACCTTCAACCAATGCCTGAGCTTCATGCTGCAGAAGGTCTGGTTTGGGTTCATTTTCTGCATAGATCGTAAGCCGCTGAGTTGGGTTTTCAAGGTCATCAACTACATCAAAAGTTAAAGTTGAGTTTTCTGCGTCGATTTGGACATATTCAATTGAATCACCCACGACCCAGCCTGCAATCCGCACATCACGGTCTGCTAATTCAGCCTCTTTGGCTAGGTATTCATCAACGGTTAGGTAAAGCTGGGTTCCACCAGCATTGAGTGCATTAAATGCAACAAACACGACAGCCGCTAAAAGGACGGCCGCTGCTAAAACAAACTGCCACTTTTTTCGGGGAGCAGGGTTTAAAGCGTTTCGATCTGTTTTTGTCCACGTTGTATCAGCCATGTGAAAAATTATAGCATTCCCCCGAATTCGTCTTCTCTCCCCTTATCTACTTGTTATTTTTGGATCGGTTTTAAATCAGTTGTTAATTCAAAGAAGATCAGGGTCTTCTTCTATCTCATCTTCCCAATTTTCTGGTAGTGGCTCGAAGATGAGTTTTTCCGCTTCATCAAAACGGCTTTCGGGAACCATGACGGCAACTTCACCAAGTTTTCCAACTGTGATGCCAATTCGGCTACCGGCCTCTAGTGGGAAAACTTTAGCAGGAATACCTTCAGACTGAAGTTGGCCAACAATAATATGTGCTTCAGGCAAACCATAGGTTTTATAAACCTGTACCCAATTTTGTGATTCATTCATAGTGTTAGTATAGCTCAGCAAGAATTTCAAAGTTATTTACTATTTAAATTCTAAAACAAAAAAGACCAGCATTGCTGGTCTTTCGGAAAATCTTTTAGTTGTGGGTGTTTGAATTATTGAGATGTTGCTGCTAAGTCATCCGTAACAAACATGTTGGCGTTTGCTTGTAAATCACCGTTGATCCAAATCTCTACAGTGTACTCACCAGTACCAAACCCTTCGGTTGGTGCTAAGTAAACGTATCCAGGACCTTCATCGCCGTAATTCCAAGTTTCATTACCGCCACCGATCACTCGGCCGTCACGTCGCCAGACCCAAGACCAAACCATACCGTCTTCCATATCTGAATAGTCAAATGTGGCATAAACAGTGTAGAAGCCTTCATTATAAAGTCTAGATGGTTCAATTGGCTCATAGCTAACAGTATCAACACTGTCAGAAAATTCGAGTTCAGTAATTTCAGTGCTTTCGCTTAATTGAGCTTCAGGGGTAACTTGATTGTATTCGGCCGGTAAAACTGGTGCTTCTGCAACCGCTTCTACATCTGGCACAATTGCGGCCGCCGCTTCAATAGAATCTAGTCGATCAGCAGAGCTGATTGATTGATTATCAAGTGTACTTTGAAGCGAAAGTAGGTTTGCACTTAATTCCGTAGCACTATCCCCTTCAAGGGCGATAATTTCTGGACTGTTTTCTAATTCAGTTGTAAGTGATTCTGGGGTTTCCGAAAGTGAAACGGTAGGCTCTATTGTTTGTGATGCAGTTAAACTAGCTGGCTTTGCATTTTGGATTTCGATCATCCTCAATGAATTATCAGCTACTGGCTGCCACGCATATGATACGAAGAACATAAGCATAACGGCCGATGCAACAGTACCCATGGAGTAGGTTTGCATCTTTTGCTCTGCCTGTCTCCTGAGGAAATAATATGGGGATTTTTTTGATTCTCGCCAGAACTTGAGTGTTTGCCATACCCCTAGCAGTAGCAAGAGTATAAGTCCACCTGAGATCCATGGAATAATCGTGTTCATAAAAAAGCCTGTGCTAATTAACTTTATTTTGACGTTATGTCACCTAACTAATTGCACATGAAAATTATACGGGCTACCAAAACTGAGCCAAGTGTTTGTGAGTGAAAATAGAGGGTTAACCAGCAAATGTCACCAAAATGTCCCCTAGGTATTCCTCAATAGACAAGTTATCCACAGCCTAATCCCCTGCTAATGTAAAAAGAGTTACATCGTTTAGGTGCCCGTATTAACGATTTTTGCCCTTTTAAGGCTAATTTTGCCAGTATTAACGAACTAAACCGCTTTAGAAAGCTGACTGTCGAAAGCATGATTCTTGCTTTGAATTTGTGATCATTTAGCCTCGATACTACCCAAATAGCATTTGCAACCAATCTAGATATCTCGACCGATGTGATGCTTTTTTGCAATCGTGGCACCAAAAAATACAATTCAGCTATGTTTAAATTTGTTACCATTTATCGGCAGGTTGATGATCCAGATGCCATTAATCAATTCTTTTCTGATACGCACTTACCCTTAGCCGAACAGCTTCCAGGTTTAATCAAAACAGAAGTAAGCTGGGTAAAAGGCAAACCGGGCGGGCAGTCTCGCTTTTATTTAATGTATGAGCTTTACTTTGAGAGCGAAGCAACTTGGCGAGCTTCGCTTGTTTCTGAGCCAGGTGTTGGCATGATCCAAGCTCTTAAACCGTGGGGAGAGCAGAAAATCTTAACTTGGTTTTATTCTGAGACATACGAAGAAGACGTCGTTGATATGTAATTTCAATCGCGAATCCTAGGCCCAAATCAAAATGATTCAACTTTCTCAATCAAAATTGGCGGTATGGCAGACCTGTAAACGGAAGTTTCAATTGCGTTATGTCGAAAAAAGTGAATGGCCGCTTGAGCCCTTTGCTGAGGAATCGACTCAAGCGATGGAAATGGGGGAGATGTTTCATATGTTAGTTGCTCAACATATGATGTTAGGATCTGAGTTTGCGGTTTCAACGGATCAATTAGGGCCACCTTTAAATAGTTGGTGGCTCAATTTTCTAGAAACGATCCCTACTTTAGTTTCAATCCGATCAGCCGATCGTTTCCGTGTTGAGACTTCGCTCGCAGCACCTATTAATGAGCAATTTAAACTATTCGGCCGGATTGATTTACTGGTTACAAACGAAGATTCAATCGAAATATTTGACTGGAAAACCGGCCGCCCACGTTCAAAAATCGACCTTGAAGAAGATTGGCAGACTCGCATTTATTTGGCCTTGCTTTACCAATCACGTCTAAGTCTTGGGCTAAACATAGCGGCTGACCAACTTTCAATGACGTATTGGTATGCTCGAGAGCCAAAAAACTCAGTTAAGATCTTTTTTAATGAAGATTGGCATAAGAAAAACTGGGATGAGTTGGTTGCCGTAGCTAATAAAATTTCAGATCAGTTGGATTCAAACCAAACAATTTGGTCTTTAACTGATGATAAGAATGTATGCGGCCGGTGTGCGTTTAGTGCACTATGCGGCCGTGAGCCAGCTAATCAGTTAAATGATTCTGCAGATTTTGAAGAGCTAGAAATCGAAGAGCTGTCTGATTTTGAGCTTGCCGACACCGTCGTGCATCCAGATATCTAGCGTCTTATGAATCTTGAACAGATCGACTTCCTAATCCAACCAGTCATACAGGAGTTGCTTGCGACTTTAAAGATTACCGATCAGAATCACCTGCAAGTGGCTTCAAAATTGGGTAAAGATTGGTCGCAAGAGCAGGTTCATGCCCTAATCGAAACGGCTATTTTGCGTCAGCGTGCACAACGGAAGTTTAGCAGAGCAAGTGCAATGTTATTTACTCGATCTGCACTGGAGCAAGCGTCCGGAGAGTCTGTATCAACCTACAGAGCACAGAGGTTTCAAGCGGCCGGGCTGACTCAAGTCGCAGATTTATGCTGTAGCATTGGTGGGGACGCAATTCCGTTAGCGGCTCACATGGGGGTCACTGGAATCGATCTTGACCCGGTGCGTTTGAAGATCGCTAGCTATAACATTGAAGTTTATGATCGAGCCGCTCACTTTATCCCACTAGAAGCCAATCTTGAAGAGCTTAAACCGATTGAACAAACTGACGCATTTTTTTTTGATCCGGCCCGCCGAACAGATTTGGGTAAGCGTATTTATCATTTAGCTGAGTATCGCCCTCCTGTTACGCTGATTAATCGCTGGTTGCCAGTTGTGCCGACCGGTGGAGTAAAAATAAGCCCCGGCGTTGATTATGAGGAACTGCCACCAGCTGAAACTGCAACAGTGGAGTTTATTTCTGTTAGGGGAGAGGTGAGAGAGGCTGTTTTATGGTACGGAGCTTTGCGTGGAGAATCAGAACGCACTGCTACGCTTCTTCCGAATGGTGATAAGCTGCATAGCCAGCCTGAATTGCCAGATGCGCAAGTTACGCCGCCAAAAGCGTGGCTTTATGAACCAGATGGGGCCGTGATTCGTGCTCATTTAATCAAAGAGTTGGCGGTTAAATTAAACGGAACTCAAATTGATTCGAGCATCGCTTTGCTGACAACTGAATCATTAGAATTGACACCCTTTGCCCGCGCTTTTCAAATTATTGGCTTTTTCCCATTTCAGCTTAAGAGGTTGCGCCGCTATGTGCGTGAGCAAAACATTGGCCGTGTCATAGTCAAAAAGCGCGGTTCACCCATTGATCCTCAATGGCTGGAGAAGCAATTGAAGGCGAAAGGCGACAACGAAGCTATCTTGTTTTTGACTCAAGTTTCTGGAGAACCTACTGTTATTGTTTGCCAGCAGGCATAAAAAAAGCGCTGACTTTATTAAAATCAGCGCTTAGATAAATTTGGGAAAAGAAAAAGGGACTCTCTATAGAAAATCTCTCATTAAAGAGCGTAGCTGACGAATATCAAGTGGCTTCGGCAAATATTCATTGCATCCTGCTTCAATACAACGTTCACGATCACCAACAAGTACATTTGCTGTGACGGCGATGATGGGGACATCTTCATATTTGAGACCAGAACGAATTTCTCGTGCAATGTCTAAGCCATTGATTCCGGGAAGGTTCACATCTAATAAAATCAGATCTGGAATCCCTTTGCTTAGTTCAGAGTAGGCTGTATCTCCATCAATTGCATGAATAAGATGATGACCTTCTGCTTCAACTACCCGAGAGATAAGTAACATATTTGTAGGGTTATCTTCGATGCATAGAATGTTTTTTTCACTCATGTCTGTTGCCTGTTTGCTAGTTGTTTTTACTGCTATCAATTGGTTGCTTCCTTGGCTAATCTACCTCTGGTTTTTTCGGTTGAATTGGTCGAGTTAATGGTATAGTAAAGGAAAATGTAGTGCCAATGTCTGGCTCACTTTCAACAGATATTTCACCCCCGTGCAATTCAACTAAATTTTTAGAGATTGGTAGCCCTAAACCAGTACCGCCTTCCTTCCGATTTTGCATGGTTCCAACTTGTTGGAATTGCTCAAAAATAATCGGTAAGTCTTCTTTGGAGATTCCTGATCCTGTATCTTTAACATGTGTAACTAAATATTCACCTTGCGTATACATATTGATTGTAATCTGACCTTCATCGGTGAATTTAACTGCATTAGAAAGAAGGTTAAAAAGAATTTGAATGAGACGGGTTCTGTCTGCTTCAATCTGCTCTGGTGCGTTTTCTAGCTCAAGTACAATTTCGATTGGCTTTGTGCGGGCCATTGATGAAATCTGGGCGATCACCTCGTTTGCAATGCGTTCAATTTGAACAACGGAGTAGCTTAACTCCATCATGCCTGCTTCGATCTTTGCTTGGTCAAGAATGTCACCAATTAGGTTGCGTAAATGTCGGCCGCCATCACGAATCAGCGTGACATCCTCGATCATGCGATCGTTTAGATCCCCATCAATTCCTTCAAGTAGAACGTCTGCGAATCCAATAATTGAATTTAGCGGTGTGCGAAGCTCATGACTCATATTCGCCAAAAATTGAGTTTTTAATTGGTCCAGCTCACGGAGCTGTTCAGCCGTTTGAAGCTGTTCTTCATACAGTTTTGCATTTTGCAGCGCAATAGCGATCTGAGTTGCTAAGGTTAAATGAATTTGCTTGTCTTCGTTTGAGAATGCTCCCGGAATATCTGATTGAAGACTTAACACCCCCACAACCTTGTCACTGGCGATCATGGGTACAGATAACTCTGATCGGGTATTTGGTAAATAGGGATTCTGCAAAAAGTTTGGATCGTCTAAAACATCTTCTGTAATTACACCTGCTCTGCTTCTTACAACTGCTCCTGCTAGTGAGGACTGCGTAAACACGTCAATTGTCCAGCCTTCTTCAACAAGCTTTTCTCCAATATCACCAGATGCTGCTACTAAGTTTAAGGTTCGCTGATCCTCTTCTAGCAAATAAAGATTGGTGTGGTACAGACTGAACCGTTGTTTTGTCAGGTCAACAACCTCTTTCAGTAAGGTCTCTTGCTGCAAAATGGTTGATGCACTGGCACTTAAGTCTGCTACTGTTTGTAGCTCAACTGCACGTTTTTGTGTTTGCGTAATTAGCCTAGCATTATCAAGTGCGTTGGATACCTGTACTGAAATTTCATCTAATAAGCGGATCTCTTCTGACGACAATGGCTGACTGGCATTATCTTGAATGCCTAGGGTCCCGATCAGCTGGCCTCGAACCTCGATAGGGCGTGTTACGAGTTGACCAATTGTGCTTGTCATCTGTACCGCTGGCATACTTGACTCTACCCGGACTACATCGTCACCGTTAGAAGCGTTGCGCTCAATTTGGTTGTCCTCAATTGGAATCGCCTTTGTCTCATCGTACCAAAAGCCTTTCAATCCATCTGATCCTCTATAAGCTTGCCAACCTTCACGTGTAATAACTTGTTGTAGGCGGCTTGATTCTCGCTGAGCTAAGCTGATCTCACGGCGTGCCTCAAAAAGTTCGGCCGCAATTGCAATTTGCCCCACAATTGAATTAAATGCTGTGATCTCGCCTGAAAGGGACTCAAGTGTCTGATCACTATAAATGTCTATGACTCCCAGTAATTTGTCTTTGGACAAAACCGGGATTGCTAGCTGGCTTTTTGCTTCTGGAAGCTGCGGAATATTTTTCCAGCTAGGTTCAATATCATCGCACAATTGAGACTGACCGGTTTTAGTAGCTGCTCCAGCCGCCCCTTCATTTAGTTGCACTCGGAACCCATCTAATAATAGCTGTTCTCCAGCTTTGCCAACTGCGGCAACCAGAATAAGCTCTTCACCTGATTCAGTTGGTTGAAGTAGTTGTGTATGATAAAAGCCAAAAGTTGTATGTATCGTTTCGACAACATGTTCATAATAGGCTGATGTGTCTCGTGCGGAGGTGTTATTTGGCCCTAACAAGCTCCCTAAATTCAATAACTCTTCTAAAGACAGTCGGCTATTGTCGAGTGCCTTTGTAGAAGATTGTGTTATTGGTTTGAGTGGAGATACTGTCTTGATGTTGGGCAATGTGTCGGTTGGAATTGAAGGTTGCTTGGGAGCCACCATTCTTAAAATAAGCAGTGCGGTTTCATCATCAACAGGTGAAACTCGAACCTCTAGATTCGTGGCATCTACGTCTGGTAGTTGAGACGGCGGAGGGACATGTAATGTAGTTAAGTGCTGTTTTTTTATGGTTTCTTTAATGGCACTTTTTAGGCTAATGGCCGTCATTTCAGGCCATAAAGTTTCTAGCTTTGCCCCTAAAAGGGTAATTGACTCTGGCTGATCTGATAAAAACTTAAATCCCTTAAACCCAATAATGTGCCCTTGGGAGTCGACATTAATAATCATGTCAGGCAAAGCATTCATATAGGTCTGGCTGTTTGATAGGTTTTCTTTAAGCCCTTTGGTTTTTTCTTCGATGCGAGCTTCTATTTTCTTTTGTATCAGCGGCGAGTCCAAGAGAGCTTGAATATCTGAATATCCTTCTTGATGCGACTCACCCGTTGACCCATTGGAATGGATATGGTTTTCAGTTTGCTCACCAATCTCTGCAAGAAAATGTTGCCATTCGCTTAAGCCCGGAGATACATCTGGGCTAAGCTCAAGCGTTTTAAGTAGCTGGTGAATGTGGGGAGGTAATTTCTTCGTCATAGCAGAACCTATCAACTTTACTAATCTATAATCGTGTTTGTGTCATCATCACCGCTCTTTAGGTACAGAAAGGTTTTACGGCCGAGGACACGTCCAATTTCAGTAACGGCCGTACGCATGACCGATTCAACATCAGACGTATTCCTGACCTTTTCAGAAATTTCGCGCAACAGAAATTCCCGGTCAGCCCTTTTCTCCGCTGCATCAAATAGCAAGCTGTTTTGTACCGCTACCGCAATCTGAGGCGAAAGTGAATTTAGAAGCGTTTTGTTGCTTTCATTTATCTCATTGGTATTTGATGAAAGCAGGAAGAGAAAACCAATTTCCAGAGTACCAACAGAAAGAGGAATCAGACCAACTGAAGTTGCCTGAAATTTATCTAGCAAATCTTTGGAAATAGCTGATAGCTCTTTTTCTTCTGCGATATTTTCAATAAAGAAGGGGGCTGAATACTTTGCGGCACGTTCATATGAGGCTCTGCCAAAGCGTTGCCCCACCTCAAGTACGGTTGAGGTATCTGACTCATTTGCTTGAAAGAACGCCGCTATCTCTAGACCAATTGGCTTGTCGTTGCTGTCTTTTCTTACGAATGACAGAACCGTTTTATCAAACCCAATTGGCTCCACCAAGCTTGTCACGGCTTCAACAATTTTATTTAAATCACTAGATGCTTCATTTAATCTTCGACTTGCGTCATAAAGTCTTTCGCTTTCCTGCCTTGCTTTTTGTGCTGCAATTTGTGAACGATGACGCGCAACAATTGCGCTTAGTGGCTCACGTAAATTTTCAAGCAAAAAGGACTCGGTTGGCGTAAGTGTGTGTGGTGAAGGCCATGAAAGAGTCAAAACACCTTGCCATGAACGACCACTGTGCAAGGGCACAGTGCAAAAACTAACCGACTTCATCGTGGCTGCAATTTCTTTGCTTCTGGGGCTAAGCTCATCAGACTCTTCCGTATTAGTAATCATGGTGATAGAGCTTGGTTTCTTTAACCAAATCTCACCTGCCAGAAAGCCATTTACATCACCAAAGTGTGGCGGGAGATCTTCGGCCGGAACTGACTTGCCATTTTCATAAATAGAAACTGTCTTGACAAGGCTTGGCAATCCCTCCGAATTTTGGTCAATGTAATGTAAACCACCTCGGGCAAAGCTAAAAGTATTGGCAATTGTAGAAAGAATTTCATCTTCACTGTTCGCAGCAGAAAGAGCCGTCTCAACAGTCGTCAGCTTTTCCAGCTGTTCTGCACGTAGCCTCGTTGCATCAAGTAAGCGTAACCCTTCAACCGTTGTCGCGATTTGAGCACCAATTGCTGTGTAATATTGGTATTCAAGTTCATCAAAATGCCTAACTGAATTCCACCCAAATGTAAACAACCCAATGATTTTTGACCCAACAGATAACGGTATAAATGCCATGCTTGTATATCCAGAGGGTTTTAACGATTCTAGAAAATCTGGATATTCTTCAGCCAAGCTACGTTCAAGAGACGAGATGAGCCTAACCTTGCGAGAGTGTTGCAGAAGTTCATATAAGTAGGGCAAGGTTTCAGAATCTGTGAAGATTGTGCTGTTACCCACCATGCTGTCTTGATCTTGATCTTTAAACCATGAATAAACATTGTCAATGAGCAAGGCATCATCATCTTTTTCATGTACAAGCCAAAGCCGAGCTCCATCAAGCTCTTGCCCAGAAACTGTTTCGACGACTGCATCTACAATTTCTTTCGCTGATTCGGCCGCATTTAGGCGTGCACTAATCTGATACAGAGCTTGCGTTTCAGATAGCGCTTGTTGGGTTTGATCTAATAGACGAAGACTGTCTTTTGCAGTAGCGATCTGCGCACTAATGGCTGAAAACCGTTGTGAGTCATTGGGATTAAACGTTCTAAGCTCTCTCCACCCTAATGTAACTAATCCAACTAAGCGCGATCCAATTAACAAAGGAAGATAGATCATACTCTTGAGGTTAATGTCACTCATGAGCTGAAGGTAATTTGGATCGATAATGGTGCGAGGGTCTTCTTGAATCGATGAAACGAGCAAGACTTCACGTGTCTCGGTTAGCAGGTCATTTAGAAACGGATAGTCTGAAAGCGAGTAAGAAAAGAAATCATCTCGAGGATCCAAGTTTTGAGCTTCGGGATATGTCTCAACCATTGTGATTTGTAACCCTTGTCCGGCTGAATCTGAGCGAACCTGCCACAGAATAATTTCATCTATTTCATAATCCGTCAATGTTTCATGGATCGCAAATACGATGTCAGATGTAGATTCCGATGCATTTAAGCGAGCACTAATTTGATACAAACTTTGCGTTTCAGCTAAGGCTAAGCGTGTCTGATTCAGCGAGCGGAAACCATCAAACGCTGTAGCAACCTGCGCACCAATTGCAGCGAAGCGAAGTGAATCGCTTTCATCAAATGTTCGAGCTTGTTTCCAGCTCATCACAAATAGACCGATAAGCCTTTGACCCAACAATAGAGGTAAATAAGCAAAGCTTTTTAGGCCAGTAGGCTTGACTCTTTCTAGGAGTTCAATTTCATCCTTTGTTCTGGGATCATCTTCCATAGAAGAAATCAGTGTAATATCTTTGCTTTTTTGCAGCAGGTTTACAAGAAAATTATTTTCAGAGTATTCAAATCGGTACCCAGAATCATATGGATCACTCTGCCCTTTATCCCACATGCCTGCAATTTCTAACCACATGCTGCCATCACTTAAAGTTTCTGTTAGCCAGAATCGCGCTGTATCAACGCTTTCATCAGTTATCGTTTCAACGACGGCCGAAATAATGTCATTTACAGATTCAGCCTCATTTAAGCGTGCACTGATTTGATAAAGGGTTTGCGTCTCAGCTAGGGCATCTTGTGTTTGATCGAATAGACGCTGATTTTCTAAAGCTAAACCTACTTGTTCTGCTATTTCCTCGATTGCTGATAAATCATCGTCAGTAATCGCTTCTAATTCATCCCCTTCAAATCCAAGAAGTCCAACCAAATTATCAGCAAAATTAATGGGTACGGTTAGTGTCGAGATACCATCTCCATTGCCATTAATATTTGTCATTGCTGGCACTTTTTCCAAAATGGTTTGCTCAGCTGCTGGCCTGAAATGATTGGATTGCAGCCATCCATTATCTTCAGACTGATTGTCTGTCGATTGAAAATACTTGCTCCATTCTCCCTGTAGATATTTTTGTTGAGACTTCTGTAGACTTTCAAGCGCTTCAGCTAACTCTTGGGTTCGTTCTTGAACACGCAGCTCCATCTCTTCAAGAAGCATGTTTTGGTTTTTGATTCGATCTGCAACATCCTCAGCTAAATAGGTAAGTGCAATAGCGATATTACTCATCGTCTCAATCCCTTCAGGAATTTCGATTTCAAAGTCTGTATTCCCTGATGCAATATGAGCGATTGCATTGAGTAATGCATCACCTTGTTCTTGAACTAAACTGAGTACGTCTGTATTAGTCGGAGTGTCTCTCATAACGTAAAAATAACCTATTGTTGAGGAGTTGAATTGGTCTGGCTATTAAGCCAACCCAAGGCACTTGCTTCATCGGCCGCATCAAAAAAACGAATGTTTTGCTTGCCGCTAGCGACCATAATAAACTGGGCGACTACTTTCAAAAAACGGTTTACACCAACTACGGCCGTGCTTCCAACCCGTGCATCACCATTTCGTTCGCCAAAACTTCGCCTACCTTCTAAAGAAATTTTTCCTAATTCAACTGTGCGAACTAAAAAATGTACTTTTTCACCATCTTTGCATATTCTTTCAAGAATTGGGTCCATTTCTAAAACGTGGTTGGTAGCATCCTCAGCACTAAAATCCCCGATCAAGTCAAGAGCAACGATGTGATCAGAAATTTGTTGGATTTGATAACCCATATAATTAATCAGAGCCTTTAAGCCACTCTAGTGCTGAATTTTCATCATCAAAAAAGCGTATGTTATCGCGGCCGCTGGCGACCATAATAAAACGCGCCATCATACCTAAAAATCGATTAACGCCACTGGCTGCAATTTTTCCCTGTCTTTCATCTTTATTCGCTTCTGAAAAAACCCGCCGGCCGGCAACAGACAAACTTCCAAATTCAGATGTATCAACATAGATATGAAGCTGCTCGCCATGAGCCGCTGCATTTTCAAGATAAGGCATTAATTGAGCAGGGTAATTTGAAGCGTCTTCTGCATCAAAATCACCTATAAGATCAAGTCTCATAATATTTTCTGTGATCTTTGAAAGTTTGTAACCCATATTTACTGTGCTCCCTCTGATTCAGGTTGTACCTTCTTATCAGCAAGCTCTAGCTCTTTGGTTAAGCTCTCACTTGAACCGACCCATGAACGTGCTTTTTTAGCTCCAATTAAACTTGATAATTCTTCTTGAGCGATGCGTAAGATCTCTTTCTGATCAACTCCTCGACGGATGCGATCTGTAATGGCGCGAACCTTCTGCTCGCGTAGAGCCCGGTTTCGCGTTTCGCTTAGAAGCTGTTTGTTTTCAAGAACGGTTGATACTTGATATACGATTGTTTCAGCTAAATTAATCTGTGCATTTGAGAAGCCTTGACTGCCTGCTTTTTGTTGTAATGTCACTGTCCCAATTGCGCCACTTTGCCCAATTAGTGGCAATATGACCTGTCTCGGGGAACCTTTTTCATCAATGTCTGATTCTGATCTAAACGATTTTTGCTCAAAGATGACCGATTTCTGGGCAGGGACCTCATCAATACTTAATCGGGTTCCGATTTTTTCTTGTATTAACCCATTTTCATTTCTTTCAGACACAATGACGAGCTCTTGATTGTTCTGTGCAACAAGAGTTGTACAAACTTGTTCGCCTTCGATAATTTCAACCAGCTTTTGAGCCATTTTATCAATGGCTTCCTCAACAGCGACTGCTGATGTTGTATCTGCAACGACAGAGTTGATTGCTTGGAGCTCGATTCGACGCTGCTCAGATACTTCCAGTGCGTTTTGAGTTTCAATAAATAATGAGGAGTTTTGTAATGCCAAAGCCATTGTATTTGCAATACTAACGACCAGCTCTTGGTCATTTTCGCTAAATATTTTTTTGTCAGGCCCATTTTGTAAACTAAGAACCCCTAGTACATCTTGACCAAAGATGATCGGTACACCTAAGTAAGAGTGGGGCATTTCACCATAGTCAACAACAAGCGCACCTGCACGTATCATCTCGGCCGGGTTTCGGCTGATTAGAAGCGGCTTTCCTGATTGAATAACCTGAGAAGAGAAGCCTGTTCCGCGTGTACGTGGCTTTTCTTCAATACGTCGTTCACCGTCTTTGTTTTCTAAGACGAAGAATGGATATTCCATCATGTTAGTTTCGCGATTATAAATAGAAATAAACGTACTGGAGGCGCTAAATCCACGCCTTAATTCAGACCCTACAATATCGACTAAGTCATACAGGTCTAACTGCGCCGTCATAGCTGTATTAATGCGATTGAGTAGTGACAGTTCAAAAACCTGACGTTTTGTTTGCTCAGTCAAACGTAAGTTCTCTAAATGGCCGCTTAAGCTAGTCGCAATCGCTTCAATTAATTCTTTTTCCTCAGAATCCCTTACCGGTGTTGGAATCGAGATTGTCCCCACCTTTTCACCTTGAATGGTCAAATCAAGGTTTTCCTCTCCATCTTTCTCTAGATGCGGCACAGAGGAAATTACGGGATCGATGTTTTGACCATCAAAACGATAGCCACCCACATCAAGGCTGTCTGCAAACTCACCCCAATTCTCACGCGTTAATTGCCGTAGCGCGATCTCCGCCTCTTCACGATATCGCTCAGATTCGTTTAACAAGCGCAGGTTTTCAATTTTTTGCCCTAACTGGTCTGAAACTGCTCGCACAAGGTCGATGTCTTCCATGCCCCAATGGCGATTAGAGTCAGTTTCAATATGGATGTTTCCAACCTCGGCTCCTGACACAACAATCGCAGAAGCCATGAACATGTTTTGCTCATCTTTATCAGATATGAGTTGTTCATTCCCAACCGGCTGATGATAGTATGCAAGCTCTTCGTTTCCGTCTAAAGAATCGATCCAGCTTTTCCAACCGGCTCTAGTTAAGCGGGCTGCTTGTTCAGTTACATGTTGTTGAGCTTCTTCAAGTTCAGCGATTCTATTTGCATGATCAATCGCAATAGCAAGTTGTGAAGCCAACCCCTCGACCGCTTTATGTAAAGAGTCACTTAGACCGTTAATGTAGATGCTCTGCAAGTTCAGAACACCAAATAATTTATTTGAAGCGATCAGCGGAATTGACATTTCTGAACGGGTGCGCATGAGAAGTGGGTTGGCTAAAAACAGATCACTGTCGCTGGTGTCAGCTACGAGGATCGTTTCTTTGCGCTGGGCGGCCGCTCCGTTTATCGAACCAGTCCCAATGGCTAAACGATGCCCTCTGCGCACTAGCTCTGTTCCAATACGGCCGCTACCGGCTCTCAGAGTGAGTGTTCGGCCCGAACTTTCTGAAAGGTAAATTTGAGCATGATATAAATCAAACTTTTTCTGAATATCATCTACAGCCTTCTCGAGGAGAACTTGCAAATTGTCAACATTTAACAAGTCGCGGCCGACTTCCATGGCTTGGGTTAAATATCGATTTTGCTCGATAATCACTATGTTTTGCTGATCAGAAATATTTTTTAGCTCATCATTCTGTAAAGACTCATCCGGTTCATTTTTAAAATTAAAGATGATATGCCCGGCTAAACGCCCTTGCAGTAGTATGAACCAGATAAAACTAATCGCAGCTAATGAAATAAGCAATAGCGCCACTTCAACCACTATATAGCGACTAATAACAGAAGCGATACCTTCATCTGAAGTAAACCGATCTACAACCGCATAATATCGGAAGATAGTCGTTGTAATGAGCAGAATAGAAAGAGATCCAACTGCAAAAATTGATTGATAAACTGGATTGTTCTTGACTTGTTCAGGTAAGTTCATAGGACAATTAACCACTCAGTCCGATTGATACTCGAGTTCCAGTTTGGAGTTCGTTTGAAATAGCTCTTGTTGCAATTTCAACGGCGTCCTGAACCGACTCGGCTGATTGAAGCTGTTCACGCACAGAATTGACGAGAACTTCGCGCATTGCTTGTTTTTGTGCTCGGGCATAAAGCCTTGCATTTCGAATGCCAACCGCTAGTTGGCTTGCGACCGCTTCGATTAAAAAAATGTCATCTTGATCAAGCCCATCAACATAGTTCTGTCGGATGTCCAAAATACCAAGGACTTCATCACCTAGTTTGATGGGGACCGCTAGTTCAGATATTGAATTAGGGATAGGATCTCCTGGAATTGTATAGCCTGAAGCTGGAAGATCCTCGACTAAAATCGAGGTCTTGCTTTGCAAAACTTCTCCGATTAATCCTGAGAAAACGGGTAGGCGATACCCTTTTGGAATATATGATCTGCCTTGTCGATCACTGTCAGCTACGAGATAAAGCGTGTCGAATGAAGCAAATTCATCTCTTAGATATATTTGGGCATAGTAGTACCCGGTCTCTTGTTGTAGCTGGCTAACAACTTCCTGCATGAGACTTTGCTCATCCAGAATAGAAGCGATGCGCTGGCTGATAAGTGAACTGGTTTTAATTGCTTGGGTTCGGACAGCGACTCGCTCGTCAAAGCGTTTGCTCTCTTCTTCAAGCGATTGTGCTAATTCATGCTCACGGGTTCGAGCCAGTTCCATTTGTTTTACAAGGCGATCAAGGCTGATTTGTCCTGCAAGTGCAATCAGCGCAAATAGAATAATGATGATGTACCAGTAGGTCGATAAAGGATTTTGAACACTGCTAACGGCCGGGGCTATGTTAAAAAGGGTTGGGCTGATCATTGCAATCAGAGTAACGAAAAGGGATAAAAGCCCTGCCCGAATGCCTAGATGTACAGTTGCCATAAGTGGGACAATTGCAAGGATCAGGACACTCCATGATTGAGGCCCATTTACAATCAGTTGATCAACGCCGGTGATTAGCAAGGCTACGGTAAAAATCGTTGCCCGAAGCTGGAAGCTGCTGGTTCGCGACCAAGCAGCAAACGCAGATGCTAAAAACAATACGATCCAAAGAACTATACGACCAGAGAAAGCAAAGTTTGTAGAGAACAGAATTGTACCTAGCCCAATCAACAAACTTAGCGCATATCCAGGCAGTAACACGTTAAGTGACTGATGACGATTTGCATTCAAAGGCTCAGTTTCTGTTGTTTTTTGGTTTGGCCAAATTAGATGAGCCATTAAGCTTTTTGCCCTCCATTGCTTAGCAACGATGGATCAATCTCGACCTTAATCGAGATAGGCTCAAGCACTTGAGCGATATTTTTGCCTACAAGCTGCATGCTTGATTGAATATCAGGAGCAATTTGCAATTTTAGGGAAAGATCATTCAGAATAGATTCCCGCTTTAATTGCTCTTCTGCTTCTTGGAATATGTTGACATTACTAATTGCAGTTCCCAACTGAATTGCAATTGTTTGTAAAATGTTGATATCGCTTTCAGACAAATCAAACGGTTTGTTGTGCTGGACATCTAGCACGCCTAAAACTTTCTTTTCCCAAATGATTGGAACCGCAATTTCAGCAACCGTGTCTGGCAGCAGCGAATTGGGAACCCATTCACCAGACTCTTCCACATTGGATACAACAACTGGCTGACTTGTTGACGCCGCCTGCCCGACCAAACCATTGTCAAGTGCGATCTGATGTTGGCCAATCAGCAGAGCTGTACCGGCCTCACCAGTTGCTCCAGCGATTTTAAGGACATTTTCTTCAGGCTGTAAAAGATAGATTTGAACGTGATAATAATCGAATGCTTGACGAATTTGCTCAACAACATCACCTACTAACCTGTTCGAGTCGAGGATTGTGCTGATAAGCCGATTGACCTCCCCGGTTACATTCAAAGTCCGGGTATGCTCTTCAACTTTTTGTGCAAGCATCTGTTTTTCAATTTCTAGCTGCTTTTTGAGCTCCCCTTGCCGCTGTAGGGCATTACTAACTGAATTTAGAATAATTACTGTTAGCAAGTAGAAAGCGACCATGACCGCCCCAAGCTGAAAGAATAAGCCTAAGGAATATGCAGTTTCTGACCCATTTGCGGCAGATTGCAGCTGATCAGGAAACCATGCCATTCCCATCACCGCTGCAACGACAAGTGTTTGAGCCACAACCAGTATGAAAATGCTGATTTGCAACGAGAATAAAATAACGCTTATCAGTACGGCAATCAGAAGAATCAGAATGCCTAAAATCATCCAGTTGGTAATTAGTAGATAGCCACCAATGCAAAAGACAGTTGCCGTCAGTAGCCCACTCCCAAACTGATACCCAATGTAATCGATTGAAAAATAGATCGAGCCACATATGAGGCCAAAAACGAGCAATAAAACACCAACGATTGTTGGATCATAGATGAGATCTGGTTGAATGAAGCGGTTAATTAGTATCAATAAACCGGATATGCTTGCGATTGCACCCAATACGGTATTAAGTGACAAAAGCATTGAAATGCGATACTCGCTTAAATTAATAGGTCTATAATTATCTTCAAAGCTTTCGGTGGGTGTTGGGTTTGTAGCCATAGACATAATGATTAATGGCTCCCGTTTTTATTATCATTCGAATTACCATTTAAGCTGGTATTCGGGTTGTCTCTAAGTGCCGGTTTTATTTTGCTTCCCGCATTAGCTTGGTCCTCAGACTCTGTTGTCCGTGGATTTTGAACTAACCGATTTTCTGTTGGGTTGAGCCTGATAGAGGTTTGTTGGTTACCTAGAGCGTGGCCGATTTCACGTACGGCCGTCTTCATGGCTGATTCGATATCTTGTGTTCTTAAAATTTTCTCTCGAACTGAATTGACCCGGGACTCAAACGATGCTCGCTGTTCCGCAATTGTAATTTGTTCTGAGTTGCGTAATGCAACTGCAACCTGGTCTGCAATCGAGCGAAGTAGGTCTGCATCTTGTTCAGATAAGCGATTTACTTCATTGTCTTGAACATCGATAACGCCTAGAACTTCATCTCCTAGGGCGATGGGGACTGCAAGCTCAGACTTTGTTTCTGGCAAAAATCGGTTGGCAACCCATTGAGGGTCACGACTAACATCGGGCACAATAACGGCCAAGTTACTTAACGCTGTCCGGCCGACAAGTCCGCGTCCCATCTCGAGCGAATGCTCTGCGTCTAGTAGCTGCTTGCCAGGTTCACCTGAACCAGCTACCAAACGTAGTTGTTTCTTTGATTTATCCAATAGGTAAATGTGTACATGGTAGTATTCGAACGCCGACTGGAGCTGATTAACAACCGCATTTACCAACGCATCTTTATCCGTAATACTCGAAATAGTCTGGCTCACACGAAACGAGGCTTCTAATGCTTGTGTTCGCTCAGCGACCCTAGTCTCTAGCTGGTTTACCAAACGCTGAGATTGCTCTGCCATTCGGTTAAAAGCAATTGATAATGAACCAACCTCATCTACTGAAGTAACTTGCGCCCGGGCCGATAGTTCCCCTGATTCAAGCCGTTGGGCGACACCTGATAAGCTAAGAATTGGATTCGATACAGCCCGTGCTAAAAGCCCTGCAATGATTGTGGTGATCACAATGACAAGTAAACCAATAAAAACTTGGATCCGTTGTTGGCTGCGAATTACTTCTTCAACTACTTCGATCGGCCGTGAGACAAGAACTCCCCACGACTCTGGAACATAATCATCGTCATCATTGTCAATAACTAGCTCTTCTGAAAAAGGGACCGCCGTTAAAATGCTGTTTCGCGATAAGTTAGGGGTATTTCTGGCAAATGAAAACGAACGAGATTCTATAAAATTCATCTGAAACAGCTCGTCGATTACTGCGCCAGCAAATGGAGACGATACTAGGCTGTTTTGGCCTGGAACTAATGGCAGAAGCTCTTGGTTATCAACAATTAAGGCAAAATCAGTTTGGAGTGGATCTTCACCCTCATTGAGCCCTAAGGATAAAATAAGTTGATTAACCGAATATGTTGAGTAAATGGCGCCAACCAAATTGTTGTTAGCATCTCGAATTGGAACTGCGATTGGTATGCCTAATGCGGTAGTGTCCGGCAATTGGATCGGATTACCAATATAGGGTGCATTATTATTAGACTCCGTAATATGCTGCCACCACTCCGTATCGTTATATAGATATCTATCCGTGTCAGTTCTGTTTGACATGGCAACAACTGCACCATATTTATTAATAATAAATAGTTGCCCTGTTTCCGAGAAACTACCTTTGTAGTCTCGAAGTAAGTCTGCCAAAGGATTTCTTAATCGGCTGTAGAAAGGCAAATGGCGGTCAACTGTGAATTGGGAGTTTTCATTGATCCAGATCTGATTTCGACTCTGGAGAATAATATCAATAATCTCTGGATCAAAATCAACAACATCCTCTGTATCTGCTAATATCTGAGCTTCTATTTGCTGGTTTGAGCCCAAAATAATCAATCGGTCGATTTGGCGATCAAATTGTGTAGCAACCTGCGCAGCAACTCCTTGAGCCCTTAATTCAATTTCAACTTGTGTCGAGTCTGTCAAAATAGAACGGGTTGAAATAGTAAGAACGACTAAGGCTGCACCGACCGCAATGATGGCAACCGCAATTGTTGTAGTTGTTAATTTAGTTTGAATATCATACAGATTAAAGTTTTGATAAAAGATGATGATAAAGAAACCAATGAGGGATGGTGCAAATATGTAGGTTGCTAAGGTTAACTGCGGAATCAGTAATCGCTGGTAGGGGATAAATAAATCGATCCCGATCATTAATAAAGAGAACCCGACCCCGATGATAGTGGCACGATTTACATACTTTATTTCAAGTGTTAAGAGACTGATTTGCCAAATAAGAAAGCCAGATAGAAAGCCGATGACAAGCCCAATGTCTAAA
The DNA here is from genome assembly GCA_045105475.1 of Anaerolineae bacterium. GTDB lineage: Bacteria > Chloroflexota > Anaerolineae > Promineifilales > Promineifilaceae > WTJY01. The sequence goes on along the minus strand of JBGCDP010000091.1, from coordinate 2,323 downwards.
AATCCTAAAGGTATAGACGTACAGATAGCAAGTACACCGGCTAAAAGAAAGCTAACCCCTAAAACACGGCGATCATTGCGAATAAGCAATGTCCCGATAAAGTAGATGACTGTCACGAGTCCTGTGAGACCTGCATAGTATGAAATAAAACTAAGCTGAGCAAGCCACGCCGCCCACGTAATAATAGCTGTTCCAATGAGGCTACTGAGTGTAAGGAATAGGCCAATGCGATTCGCATTTCTGCTCAAATCGTCAGTGAATTGGTTGTTTTCTCTTTCGGCTATCATTCAATTAATTCTCACGTGGAGTATGGTTAAAGAAATATTTTTTTGTAACTTTCAAGAAGTAGTTCTTCAAACTTACAGTTGGGCTTACTGGGCAGAGATTTCGGATAATAACATAGTTGGACATAACCATACGTGAATTGACCGTAACGCCCAACTTAACGCATGTTACCAGAGTAATTTAATGGGAAATATGTGTTTCGGCAATGATTTTTTTAGTGAATTTGTAGCGGGGGTAGGAGCAAGGTCCTAGAAAGGTGAAATAGCTGGGTTTTACTTCAAAAAAGAATAGGTGTTCGGCTGAAACGATTCGGAATAGTGAATCAAGCCAATCGATAAATGATCGGCATGAAAAAACACAGAACCATGCATAAAGATATAGTGCTCAGCACACTTGGTTTGGTAGGCTCTAATTGATTTCAGTTTCAGTCAAAAATTACAATGGCCGGAACATGTTCTTACTGGTTAGAACTAAGCTCGGCTAACGCTTGATCTAATAGAGGATTGACTAAGGCTGGATTTCCTTTTCCTTTTAGCTCCCGCATGACAAATCCCATAAATGCGCCACGTAGCTTGACTTTGCCCCCGGCATAGTCGGCCGCCATTTTTGGATTGGCTGCGATCACCTGCTGAATAATTTCTAGGATCGGCCCTTCGTCAGAGAGTTGAGCCAATCCTTTCTCATCCACAATCGCCTTTGCACCTTTGCCTGATGCAAGCATCTCAACCAAAACCTCTTTGCCTGTATTGTTATTAATCGTGCCAGCGTCGATCAGCCCAACCAATTCAACCAATCCGGCCGGAGCCACCTGCAACTCATTGATTTCCTGTTTGCGTTCGTTCATGTGAGCAAAAAGATTGTTGATAATCCAGTTTGCAACCTTTTTGGGATCACCACCAGCCTCAACTGCAGTATCAAACCATTCTGCAACTTGACGATCTTCAGCTAAAACTTGCGCATCATAATCTGAAAGATTGAGGTCATTTTTATACCGGCCGATTTTTGCGTCAGGCAGCTCAATCATTGCGGCTCGAACCCGATCAATCCATTCTTGTTCAATAAACAGTGGGGGGAGATCAGGATCAGGGAAATAGCGATAGTCGTGCGCATCTTCTTTACTGCGTTGGCTATACGTTTTCCGTTTGGCTTCATCCCAACCCAACGTTTCTTGGTCGATGGTGCCGCCTGCCTCGTAAATACGTTCCTGCTCTTTTATCTGATAGTTAATTGCATCCGACATGGCGCGGAAACTATTCAGGTTTTTTACTTCAACCCGAGTGTTTAAGATCTCTGTGCCTGCTTCACGGATCGAAATATTTGCTTCAAAGCGGATAATCCCTTTTTCCATGTCACCTGTATTGACGCCGGTATAGCGCAAAATTTGGCGAACCTTGGCTCCGTAGGCAAGAGCTTCTTCGGCCGACTGAATATCTGGCTCTGAAACAATTTCCAAAAGAGGGACTCCGGCTCGGTTGTAATCAACCAGCGAGACCCCTTTGCCTTCATGTGTCAGCTTTCCTGTATCCTCTTCCATGTGGGCACGGGTAATGCGAATGCGTTTGGTGCTTCCATCTTCCAAATCTATATCTAAAAAGCCGCCGGTCGCGATTGGATTCTCAAGCTGAGTAATTTGGTACGCTTTGGGCAGATCGGGATAGAAGTAGTTTTTACGCTCAAACGCATTGAACTGATTGATGTCACAGTTCAGCGCCATACCCACTTTCATCGCCATTTCAATCGCTTCACGATTAACAACGGGTAGCATTCCGGGCATGCCGAGGCTGAGGGGATCAACGGCCGAATTTGGGTCAGCTTCAACACTGTCAACGACACGGCAGCCGCTAAACATTTTTGACTCTGTTAGCATTTCTGCATGTATTTCTAATCCGATAACTGCTTCGTATTTGGTCATAATGAAAAATATAGCGTGGGTTCAGCGTGCACCGCTTCAGCCCTGCGCCATTTAAAGTTGGATAATCGTTTGAGGTTGCCCGTTGATTGTCTGATTCCGGCCGACAATCGAATCTTTTAAATTTAA
>JBGCDP010000090.1:0-11863 GCA_045105475.1 Anaerolineae bacterium | reverse complement strand
CTCAACATGGCATCGTTTTTGGAAATTGATGAGGTAATTGATCCGGCAGAAACGCGCGGCCGAGTGATTAGCATGTTGGATGCGGTTGGGGTGTGTAAGCGAAGCGACGGTCGGCCGTTTGTTGATACGTGGTAGACGTTCTTATTGAGAAGTGAAAGCCTACGACTGCCCTGAAATTTGACGCAAAGGGACAATCAGGCTCGTTGATTTATTCGGCCACATAATCTTATGCTCATCAATACTCACCCCGATTTCGGCCGTATTTAGCTTCGCAAACAGCACATCCTGCACTTCAGCCAATGGCCAGCGCCCCACACCCGGCCGGTAGCTTGGCCCCACCTTCAACGGCCGATCTCCAATCTCTTCGGCCGCCTTCTGACGAACCTGCTTCGCTAACTCCACAATCCAAGCCAACGCGACTTCATTAAGAATCGCACTTGCTAACACATCATCGGCCGAAATTCTATTGATTTCATCGTCAAGCTCTTTCCCCAGCGTCACAAGCCCTAAGCAAACTCCAGCTGTTTCCGGCCGTAACCACGCCTCCAAACCAGCAACATCGGCTCGGGCAAACTCCTGCACCATCGCCTGCGGCCGAGCATGCTGCGCAACTGCGTCTAAATTCACCGCGTACGCCTTTTCCATCTTTTTGCGCCGTCTCGGCGTTTTATACCGGCGGAGCATATCTTCTAAATCAACTTCAGGGGTTTTTGGGGTAAAAATCATTTTTTATGTTTCACATGAGAGACAAAATCAACAATTAATTTTGCTCCCTCTTTTGGACTGTTTCTATCTGTATCAACAGAAAAGTCATAGTTTATTCCTTGATGCACACGATAAAATTGTTCAATCGATGAACCGATTTTTCGGTCCCCTCTTTTTTGCTCCCGTTCTTTTAAAGACTCAATTGAACAAAAAACGCCTATAAAACAGCTTGAATACGCTTTCAAAATCTGCTTCCACACAATTACTTCTTCAAGGCCATTCGCAACATCATCAATTATTAATTTCTGCCCGCCACTCAATAAAGTGAGAACCACTTCTTGAAACGCTTGATAAACCTCTTTGCCATAAGAACCAGCCACAACCCTCATCCCAGTTTGCCCATTCGGCAGTTCAACTTCTTTCCATGAAAAACCATCGGCATTTGTCAATTTATCCCAAGAGTTTGAGCGTGCTGGCATCATAGAAATAAATGTATCGATGCCTATGTGCAAATAATAATCAGAAAGTTGATCTTGGAGTTCTCGCGATAAGGAGGTTTTCCCAGAGCCGCTTGCCCCATTCAAATAAATTACATCCATATATTTTTCTGCTTACGCCGCTGACTTCTCAATAAACTCGCGGGCCAGTTCAAAAATCGGTCCGGCCGGATTATCAATTTTATCCTCAATCGGCCGCCAGTGAAATTTAAAAAGATGGCCGCCGTCATCCTGAGTGAAAAACTCCCATTGGTCAGGCAGCTTTCGGTCAAATAAGCATCGGAAGAAAAACCACTGTTGAGCGCTATCATTATAAATCTGGTCTCCCAAAAAGATCGTCTTGCTGACTCCGATCAGGCCTGACTCTTCAGCCAGCTCGCGCACGGCCGCATCTTCAGCTGACTCATTCGGTTCTACCGACCCCTTAACCAGTTGCCGGCCCGCTATAGGGTGTTCGAAGACCAAAATTTCAACCCCATGAGCCGATTGGCGCAGCACAACAGGAACCGCTTTTTCAATAAGTTTCTTTCGCATGTAAAAATTTTATCGTGTGCGTGGTTACTCACTCGCACATCATCTTAAACTCATGTATAAATCGCCGCTATGTCGAGATTCAAAAAACCACTCCTTATCACCCTTGCAACCCTCACCATTCTAGCTGCGGGCGCTTACCTTGCGGTGGGCCTGTTTTTACACGCCACACTGGCAGATATTAGCGACGGCTGTAAAAATCGTTCTAATCGGCCGGACAACTTCGCCGATACCACCAACCACTTCAGCCCTGCCCAACCCGACCTTGCTTCCTACTATATGCAAAATTATGAAACGGTGACGTTCCCCAGCCGCGAAACAGAGTTTAATCTTTCAGGATGGTACATTCCGGGAGAAGAAAGTGATGGTCCCGCCATTATTAGCGTTCATGGGATCGGCTCGTGCAAATACTCAGTGGTTAATCTTCTACAGGCTGGGATGCTTAACAAAGCCGGGTTCACCGTTTTGATTATGGATGTCCGTGACGCAGGGGACTCTGATTATGAGGATGGCTTGTCTGCGATTGGGAATGAAGAGTATCTAGACGTATTGGGGGCATTCGATTGGCTTCAAGCAGAAAAAGGACATTCGGCCGACCAAATTGGGGTACTCGGCAACTCATTGGGGGCCGCAACCGCCTTGATCGCCTTTGCCCAAGAGCCTGAACTAACGGCCGCTTTTGTCGATTCACCGTTCGACAACCTGCCTCAAATTATTCGGGAAGAGCTTGATCGCGAAGGGTTCCCACAGTTTCTATATGCATCTGGCCTGATGGCGGCTCGTTTACGAGGGGACAATATCAACTTCAATAACCCGTATGATGCGATAGATAAAGCTGACGGCCGGTCCATCTTTGTTACACACGGCACCGCCGACGGCCGGATCGGGGTACACCACACTCGCCAGCTTGAAGAACGGGCTAGCTTAACCGACGCCAATGCCACATTTTGGATTATTGATGGACTCGATCATGTCAAAGCGGTTGGCCAGCGTGCCGATGAATATGAGACCCAACTCGTCCGCTTTTTTAGAGATTCACTAAAAAAATAACATAGACCGATATAAAGCGACTTTAGGCTTAAATTCATCAATTTAACAATCTTCACGCTCCGTTCACCCCGTCTTTAGCCCCAAGGTAAGGTTAAATCCCGCCTGTATAAATGACTCATTTCCTCTGGTAAGCACGCTTCATACCCTTAATATAAAACCAAACTGTTTACTGCGTTACTCTCAGATTGATAGGGATCACACTTCCACCTCAGGTCCGAACCCTATAATCCTGCTGCACTGGTCAACCCATCAAATCATGGTTGGCCAGATAATTAACACTCGTCATTTAAGAAACCTATGCATAGGTGGCGAAATTTCGGGTGACGCAAAATTATGAAACATACTTATTTGTTCACATGGAAAGTTATCGGTCTGGGCCTTACCTTACTCCTCTCAACCGGAGTCTGTTTGGCTTCATTTAGTCAAACCAGCCCAGAAAACGATTCAAATTCAAATATCACACGCAACGCAGCAAACACCATCCCAACCCGTACACCTTCACCAGATCCAACTGACATTCCCCCCACTGATACACCTCCGACCGACACGCCACCGACGAATACACCTCCAACTGAGGTGCCTCCTACCGATGTGCCTCCGACAGGATCAAGCACAGCAACACCGGTCCCTGAAATCAATGCGGAATCAAATCTAATTGCATATTTACCTTTAGTTAGCCGCCAAGAAGCACAAAGTGGCAGCGGCCTCTGTGGTGGACTGTTGCAGGAAGCTGAGCAGGGCACCTTATTTGGCAAGATGGAAATTGGCACTGACAACCAAGCGAGCGGTCAACGCTATATCCATGCACCGGGTGAATCTGGTGAATCGATTGGTGGCAGTGGTTTAAGCAATAGCCATCGAGCAGATTATTGTGTCACCATCACACAAGCTGGGTCATATATCGTAAGAGGCTGGGTATCATCGGCCGATATCAAGAGTGACTCTTTTTATGTCACCATGGATGGCCTCCCTTCTAATGGGCATCTTTGGGAAACAGCAGTAGGCAACGGTTTCCAAGAAGACTATGTGAATGACAGAGGTAAAACAGACCTACAAGTCTTTAATCTGGCTGCCGGGGAACATACCTTCTCTGTTTATTACCGTGAAGCCAATACAAAATTAGACCGTTTTGAGTTCATTAATTCAACTCAAGCACCAAGCGCAACAGCGACACCTGTTTCAGGTGGTGGTGGCGGTAGTGGTGGTGGCAATCCAGTTCCGACAGCCACACCTATTTCAGGTGGCGGCGGCGGCGGTGGCGGTGGGAGCAACCCAGGTGCGACACCTTCGGCCGGAAACGTAGACGGCTGGCCTATGGCTGGTGCGAACTTAGAACGCACCTCATCTGTAGCTGACGGCCCTAATCCGCGTGAACACAGCAACTATGGCATCAAATGGTATCGGCCGATTGAAGCCTATATCGGACAACACGTTCAGCTCATCGCTGCACGCAACAAAATCTATGCAGCAACCGCGAAAGGTCTGTATGCGCTCCACATGGAAACTGGCGATACCGCATGGCAATTCGACACCGACATGCCGTTGGGCCACTCACCAACTGTAGACGGAGATCGCATCTTCGTCGGTGGTTTCGACAAACGGATCTACGCCTTAAATGCTGACACAGGCGCACTTATCTGGAAATTTGAAGGAGCCAAAGGTGGCTTCAGCACCAATCCGATTGTGGTTGGTGGTCAAGTTCTAATGGGCAGCCGCGACGGTTATTTCTACTCAGTTAATCGTGAAAACGGTCAGCTTAACTGGCAATATCCGCCAGCTAATCAAGCTCCATTAGGGCCGATTCTATATTCGGCCGCTTATAAAGATGGCAACGTCTATTTCGCATCGAATGACAACCACGGCTACGCCTTAAACGCTAGTAATGGGGCGCTCGTGTGGAAGTCAAACAAAATGCCAGGCGATGGGTATCAAGCCTTCTGGCCCGTCATCTACAACAACTTTGTTATCTTCTCTTCAGCACCAGCATACGTCGAAGGGGCTGACCCCGGCGCAACCTCGGTGGGTGAAAATGAGTACGGTAATGACTTCATCAAAACCACCCAGCGTGACGATATCTATCCAAACGGCACAGAAAATGTGTCTGGCGCTGACTTTGCTCAGTATCTTGAAGAAAAACCGTGGCGACGTGGTGTGATCGTACTAAACACCTCAAACGGCCAAGAATTTACGTTTGACTCCGATAATGATGGCAAACCAGAGTATGCTCCGTTCTTGTTCGCAGGGACTAAATCAGGCAACCGCTACCCGCCACTGGTTATTAACAACGAACTGTATGCGCAAAATATGTCATCTGTCCAAACCGGCTGGGGTATTTCACGCGCCCAGCTAGCCAAATGGGAATTTGGCACAACCTCACTTGAGTTTGGCGGCTTCAGCCATGCGATCGATGAGCCGTTTGCTGACTCAGCGGCCGGAACCATGGTCTATACCAATCTGTGCTGTGACCGTGTGGCAGGGTACAAAGATTTAGAAAGTGGCACCTCAGGCAACTTCTGGGATTACAGCCATACGCTTGAAACGGTAGACATCGAAGATCCAGAAGCGTGGCGTCAATCTTTGGCCCCGAATTATGATGTGATGTGGTGGGAATCGAGTATGTACGGCGGTTTGCCTCGTTTGACCGGTGCGTACGGTAGTCCAAACGGTATCTACCACAACCATTCGATCCAGAATCCAATTATTCCATACAACAATATGCTGTTTGTACACCGCAGTAACGCGATTATTGCGATGGGCCCCAATTCAACAGACATCAGCCAGCGTGGCCCAAGTGAGAGTGTAGACGCTTACGAGGCTCGCATTCGCAACCAGCAGGGTGAGATTTCAAAACCGCTGCTGACCGCGAACAATCAGGCTCCAGCCCAAAGCAGCGTACTTTCTGAGCAAGATGTCCGTTCATTACTAGACAGAGAGATTAGCAAAATGCTGCAGGCGGGTCATTTACGGCCGGGGTATTACAACGGCACCCGTAGCTATCAAGAGTTCTTTAACTCGTTCGAGAATCCGGGTGAAACGCTCTTGACATTGGTTGAAGCATACCCACACGTTTCTCCTTCACTTCAGCCGCAGCTCAAACAGTATATCGATGAGCATTATGAGATGTATTTTGGCAGCAGCATGATCGCACGAACCGGTTATCAGAACCTGGCACCGCGTGAATGGATGCCGATTCCCCCAGAAGCGGCTCAGTCGATGAGCACCATCGGTCCAAGTGGATCAGCGAGAGGCGGCACCGGCTGGTCTTTTCCACAGTTTAATATTTATGCGATGTGGAAATATGCAGATCTGTTTTATGCGAATGACCAGGCAAAGCTTGACCAGATTTATGCAAGTGCAAAATCCAAGCTTGACACCACGCCAGCTAGTGCAGATGAGTTAAAGCCGCGTATTTGGCTCGATAATGGATACATTGCTGGCTACACCGGCTTCCTTGGGCTGCAAGAGCTAGCGGGCAAAAGCGGTGTAGACTCGGCTTTACGCTCTGAAGTGAACGGCTTAAATAATTCACTGCTACAAAAACGTGCGGCCGAATTCTCAAAGGACCAACCGTATATCACAGTTGATCGTGGTTCTGACTATTACAAGCGCAGTTTTAATGTCGCTCGTAACTTCATCTACCTGACTCCTGAGTTAGCCGATTATTTACGCGCCAACGCGTTCAACAAAGTCAGCGCGGCCGTCGCTGAGTATGATCAAGTGGCACCTTACTGGATCGCAACTCGCTATGAAGCGTCGATTCAGGAATTCAGTAGTGACAATCTGTACACGCACAGCAGCATGTTCAAAGCGAAGGCGTTGATCATGGATGAATCTCCGGCCGAACTGCGCAAGTACATCGACTCACCGGCATTTGCGGTGGGTGACCTGATCTACATCCAGAATTTATCGATGGCTCTAGATCAATAGACCGAATTTAGTAGGTCTGAGCTGTAATTTAGAAGGCGGTCGGTTTTGTGAAAAATCGGCCGCTTTTTTTGTACGTTAGAGGATATGTAAGAGACAAATAGAAAATGGTAGGGAAAGCTAGTAGGAATTCACTCTTATATAATTGCAACCTAACCCGATTCTCCTCTAAACTGACCCACTGAGGAATTTGGAGCTTAAACCCTCGCATATAAATCAACATTGATAAAAATGATAGCTCATCGTTAGCAGTAACCAGCTATCAGGTAGGAACAACATGAAAATTGACTTTATGATTTTGGGAGCACAGAAATGTGGCACAACAACCCTGTTTGATATTTTAAACTCCCATCCCAAAGTTTCAGGATCATCACCGAAAGAGCCTCACTTTTTCAGCACAACCCCAGACTGGAAAAAGAACTTGGGTGAGTATTACAAAATCTACGATCAGCAAAAAGAAAACGTACTGCGCTTTGAAGCCTCTACCGATTACACCTTCTACCCCTACCGAAATTTAAACATTTGGGACACGCTGCACGAAATCAATCCAGAGATGAAACATATCTACATTGTACGTAATCCAAAACAGCGGATTGTGTCAGCCTATATGCATATGTTTTCACGTGGTTATCTCGATCTACCCATAGATGAGGCACTGCTTGAAGAAAAACTGCTCATCGGGGTTTCACGCTACTACACCCAAATCAAACCATTCATCGACAAGTTCGGCCGTGACAAAGTGCTGCTCTTAGATTTTGCTGACTTGGTCAAAGATGTAGAAACCACGGTTGAAAAAGTCGCCGCGTTCTTAGGAATTAGCATGAGCGACTTCCCGGCCGATTATCAAACCATCCGCTCGAATGTCTCTTTAGGAAATAAGCGGGGACATCACAAACTCGACAAGCTCACTTTACCGCAGAAGGTCCTCAAAAAAGTAGCCCCAAGTGTTTGGTACAAAATGAGCGACAACTCAGACCGTTCATTTGCGCAAAAGCCCTCGCTGTCGGCCGCGCAGCAGCAGGTCGTCGTTGATTTGCTTGATCTTGAAATCCTTGAGATCGAAAAACTGCTTGGTAAAGATCTCAGCAGTTGGCGGGTGATCTCATAGGTTAGCGGCACTGTTTTACTTACTTAGCCCAAACCACTCCCTATGTTATTTAATTCAATCGATTTCGCATTATTTTTGCCAATCGTCTTTGTTCTTTATTGGTTTGTAGTAAACAGAAATCTAAAAGCTCAAAACGGCCTAGTCTTGATCGCCAGCTACTTTTTCTATGGCTGGTGGGACTGGCGCTTTTTATTTCTGATCGCCTTTAGCTCATTTGTCGATTTCTTTATCGGCATGAAGTTAGGGAAGTCAGAAAATGACACGCAGCGTAAATGGCTTTTAGCCACAAGTATTTTCGTCAATATCGGCTTTTTAGGATTTTTCAAATACTTCAACTTCTTTTCAGAAAGCCTGACAAACGCCTTCAGCTTCATGGGGCAGCCGATAGACAATCCATTTCTGCTAAACGTCATCTTGCCGGTGGGAATTAGCTTCTACACCTTCCAGACCTTAAGTTATTCGATAGACGTTTATAAGCGAAAGTTAGAACCGACAAACGACATTTTTGCATTCTTAGCTTTTGTCAGCTTTTTCCCCCAACTTGTGGCTGGCCCCATTGAGCGGGCGACCAATCTGCTCCCTCAGTTTTATAAAAAACGGGTGTTTGAGTATGAAAAAGCGGCCGATGGTATGCGTCAAATCTTATGGGGGTTGTTTAAAAAGGTGGTTATCGCCGACAACTGCGCCGCCTATGCCAACGATATTTTCAACAACTCGGCCGACTATTCCGGCAGCACCTTATTTTTAGGTGCCGTCTTTTTTGCCTTTCAAATCTACGGTGACTTTTCCGGTTACTCAGACATCGCAATTGGAACATCACGCCTGTTTGGATTTAACCTCATGCAGAACTTCGCCTTCCCCTATTTCTCGCGTGACATCGCTGAGTTTTGGCGCAGATGGCACATCTCACTGTCCACTTGGTTCCGTGATTACATTTACATTCCGCTTGGTGGCAGTCGAGGCGGCACATGGATGAAAGTACGCAATACGTTCATCATCTTTATTGTGAGTGGCTTTTGGCACGGGGCGAACTGGACATTTGTTGCATGGGGGGCGCTAAACGCCATCTACTTTCTGCCGATCATGTTACTCGAACGGAACCGCTTAAACACCGACACAATTGCGGCCGGGAAGTGGTTGCCTAACTTTAAAGAAGTCTATCAAGTAGGAGCCACCTTCTTTTTTACCTGCATCGCTTGGGTATTTTTTAGAGCAGACTCAACCCTGCACGCTGTGCAATACATCTCAACAATTTTTTCAAGATCCTTGCTATCTGTCCCTGAAGTCTTCCCCAAAAAGATACTGCTTCTCATTGTCATATTTTTAGCGGTTGAATGGATTCAGCGTGAAAAACCGCACGGCCTCTTTATTGAAAGCAATAACAGCGGCGGATTAGCGAACCTAGCTGGTTACAAAGGAGTGCGCTGGGCCGCTTATTGTGGCATCGCTTTTGTCATTTTATTCTGGGGCGGCAGCCAACAAGAATTTATCTATTTCCAGTTTTAATATGAAAAAGTTTATCCTCAACCTCTTCATCATTTCAGCCCTACTTTTTGTTGTTTTAAACTGGATGCCCAGCTTCTTTATCAACCCGCTGTATGGCAACAAACCGTTTGCAACCAAGCACGCCTACTTTCTAGAGAACCAAGACCAATACAACACCCTTGTTATGGGATCTAGCCGCATGTATCGTCATTTAGATTCTGTTCTACTAGATGAGCATCTAGCTGCTTGCGACACATCGACCTTTAACCTAGCAGCGCCAGCCACTTACAACCCTGAGGTCTACCATCTGTATGAAAATGTACTGGAAGACATCGACACAGGTCAGTTCGATTTTGTCTTCATGGAGCTTCAGCCCTTGGTTGACATTGAACCCAAAAATATCAAGACAGATCAAAGCTATTACTGGATGAACTTGAATGATTTAGCTTATGCATCCAGCTATGGATTGGCGGCAAATTATCCTCCAAAGAAAAAGGCAGGGATTATTGTTGACTATTCGCTTAGCTATATTTACCGGGTGATTTTCAACTCTAGAGTACTTTTTTCAAGCGAACAAGATATCGGGGATGAACGATTTATAGGCAGTGAAGGGTATTTTTCGCTCAACCAACAAATGGAGCAGATTACAGGTAACGACTCGCTACAAAAAAGGTTTGACTCATTCCATGCTGACCCGTTTGAGCTATATGACAGACTGAATTATACAACCGAGCAAGTCGCACTTTCAGACCATTCTGCCCATCTCAATCAAACCCATTTGGCAAGGCTCAATGATCTAATCGAAGTGTCGGCCGATAAGGGCATTCATCTCGTTTTTATTCTTCCACCACGCCTGCACCAGCAATATGAAGAACTCTTTGCCCTTCAAGAAATTCTCCCTAGCGAGCATTTGATTGCCGTGGTCGACCCCGCCAAATACCCTGAAATGTATGCGCTTGAATATTCGTTTGATGCAGGCCATTTAACCGATGAAGGCGCTTCGATTTTCACCGACTATGCGGCCGATCAGCTATTAGATATCTGCACGAATCACAAATAACCGGCTACCTAAAATTGGATCTCAACCTGCCCCAAACTCCCAAAGTCAGCCCGAATTAACTGACCCGCCTGCGCTGGGTAGACTGGCATGCATACCCCAGTCGTTACAATTTCACCCGCTTGCAAATTCCGGCCGTAAGTTGGCAGTGTGTTCGCGATCCAAGCTAATGCATTCAGTGGATTGCCTAACGCAAGCTCGCCCCGGCCGCTCGAAACCTCTTCCCCATCTGCATACAATTTAACTGCATGGCTGGGCAAATCTAAACCATCCAAACTATTTGTAGCAGAACCAGCAACCCAGCAGCCATGAATGGCGTTGTCAGCAATTGTTTTGGGTGCGTTGAACACGTCCCATCCGCCTAAATGATGGTGAACAACTTCGATAGAAGGGATGACACTGGCCACAAACGGCCGGATCGAATTAGCGTCATAAACGATGCCAACTGGCACATCCGCGTTTAGCTCAAAGGCAAACTCCGGCTCGATGACCCTCATCGCAAAAGAAAAGTCGGCCGGGGTCAATGTAACCGGGCTGATATAGCGCAATGACTCGAGCATTTGTCCATAAACAGGGCCATCGGTGTTCAGAAGCTGCTGGGCACCTTCACTGGTACATCCGATTTTATACCCGAAGCGTTGGGTACCCGCGGCCGCAATGAGTTTGGCTACTAGCTTATCTTGCACGGCATAAGCCGCATCAGTATCAAGCTGGGGCAGATCGGCCGGGACATCAGCGGCCGTTTGATTGGTTTGGCGGAGTTTGAAGTGAAAATCAGCGTATCGGTCTAAATTGTTCATAGTTTTATAGTTATACTAAAATTTTGAGAGCTCTAGTCTACGTTAAAACGACAAGTTGTCTACAAAAAAAGAGGCTTGAGAAAAATCCCAAGCCTCGATCTATTTATCTTAGAAGGTCCGCATCCTGTAGCAAGTTCAGCGCACGGAAATCATATCTCTTAAAACACTAGGCAGAAACGCCGCTTTCTCCACCCTGATGACGCAAGGTAGCTTGCTCAACTGCAATCAACTGCTGTTCGGCCAATGGGGTACGAGCTGCCTGCGCGCGATCAGCTGCCCCTTGTAAACCAGCACCCGACGATTGGAAGTGAGGCATGACCTCACGAGCAAACAGCTCATAGCTATTATGGGTCGCATGCGGATTAGCCCAGTTATGCGCCAACGTCATGTATGCGCCAAAACCACCATTCGATTGCTCAACTAATTCATGGATTTGATCAATCATCATTGCAGGGGTTCCGACAACGCCTAGACCGCCATTCACAAAGTCAATCATCTCATCAAGGTTATTCCCTTCAACCGCCATCTGTGGGAAGGCAGCCACATGCTGGAAGTAGCGGAACCATTGTTCCATGCCGTATTTCACTTCTTCACGCGCTTTCTCTTCCGTTTCAGCCAAATGCATCAAGCCAACGAGGCGCCATTTGTTACGGTCTGCCACTTGGCCATGTTTGGCCGCCATCTCTTCTTGAACGGTCCAATGGTG
>JBGCDP010000089.1:0-2708 GCA_045105475.1 Anaerolineae bacterium | reverse complement strand
AAAATATCGCTCATTAGATTGCACCTATAAGTTGAAGGAAGTCTTTGGGGCGAATCGCTTCTACTCCAAATTTTTCTGATCCTCTAAAGTCTTTTACATTGAATGTGATGATGTAATGACATTGCGCTATGACCGCTAGATTAAGAATGAATTCGTCGCCAACATCTGGTAGTTCCGGCCGCCAGCGAAAATAAATTTCATCATGTCGAATTGAAAGCGCACAAAACGCATCAATCAAATCTTCAATGTCTACATTGCTTAAACCTAACTCATTTTGGTATCTCGAGAGAACATCTTCGTACTCAATTGCCAGCGCGTTGGAAATATGCATTTCAAAGAGACCGGTTCCAATCAATGAGATAAGTTTGGAGGATGTCCCAAGCTGAGATCGTTGAGCAGAGTAAATGATGTTAGTATCGATGACGATGCGGGCCAAATCCATAAGCAATATTGTATGTGATGTTGTATGTGAAATCAACCTGCAGGTTTCGTAGCTCGAACCATCAGCTGTGCAGGCTTCTTCATCAAGCGGCCGTAGGCGTTTACATTCACGATGTCAGTCGGTGTAACCGGCCGAAGCCCTCAAAATCTCCCCTTAAAACCAGTAATCCCGAACGCACTTCCCATCTCTTGGCAAATCAGTAAACGTGTCAAGCCCATCAAAATGATCGATAAGTAGATGCTCAATCTTTCCGGGATCGTCAATTAGGCGCATATTTACCGCAATCCGCCACTGCTTTTGATCGTTAGGCTCCAATGCCCGCCAATAGGCAACGCATCCACAAGTCGGGCAGAAGTGGAATCCAGTCGTTTTACCTCGAATATAAACTTGAGTTGGCCCTGACACATGGATTTTTTCACCATCGTAATCATATCCCCATAGCACCCCGTATCGCCGACAAACGGTACAGTTGCACGCTGTGGCTGACTCAGGGGTTTCATCAAATTTCCATTTCACTTTTCCACAATGGCACGATCCTGTAATCACGGGTCCTTCTCCTTTTTCTAAACGGCTTCCACTAGCTGGGCAAAAATTAGCGAGTGGCTGTGCGAACAAATGTTCTTTTTCTTTGGTTGATTGTACCGGATTTTAGAAAAATTGAAACAAGCAAAAGCACTGGCTGGTGTACTCTGTGTTGATTGCAAGTAGATAAAGCTCCACGAGCATCATCCACAAAAAGTGCCATTTTCCCCATTGAAATTACCTTGAGACCAGACGACCAAAAACTGATAATGATTTTGTCAGCACAACCTAACAAGCTGACCCGAAAAAAGGAGAAAAATCATGAATTCAGTCCCTCGTTGGATTTTTATTTATGTCATTATTGTCACTCTAATGACTTTTGGTCTAAGCGCCATGTTTATCGCTGATCCCGGCTGGGATTTTGTTGCACGGAACGCAGCCCCCGCTTTTGTAGCAGTCGCCGTGCTGTTGCTCGCCAGAAACAACCCCCTCGGCTACTTAGCCGTGATCGTCTCTCGCACTGCCATTGAAGTGGGTGATGTGATTGCAACCCTCATCTCCGGTGAAACGGGCATCTTGATCTTCTCGGCCGTTATGCTCGTTATTGATTTGGCAGCACTTTTTGTGTTGATCCCGCTGGTCAAATCATCGAATCAAGCTGCTTAGGCTATTTTGTTGACGTCATTGTTTTCTGGATTGCCGGTAAATCTCTACAGTTCAAATAGATTATCTTCAAGGTTTCTCCACATTTTCTGCGCATAATGTGCTCAGAAAGACCATATGACAAAAATCTCTGTTCTCCATATCCCACAAGAACGTGACAAAGGTTACCCTTTTTGGGTAGGAACCCTTGAGGACGCTCCTCCGTTTGCATTGAGTAACGAGCTTAGGCGGCACACGTTTTACCTGGCCGTTTGGGTTACGTCTGGTAGCGGTCAACATATTGTCGATTTTGAGAAGGAAAACATCCGGCCGAAGACGCTTTTTTTTGTCCGGCCGGGGCAAGTCCAGCAATGGCTGATCGATCAGCCTGTAACCGGTCATTACTGTGTGTTTGATGAAGAGATCTTTCAGGTTCTTGGGGCACATCAATTTTTTAAGGAGCTAAGTTTCTTAGCTCCTTTTGCAAACCCAACAGTTTGTTTAGCTGATGATTCGGCTCAGGCCGGGAAGATTCAGCATTTTTTTGAAGAAATTAGCACAGCGTTTCAATCGGCAGATTGGGGCCATGGAGTTGAGGTTTTAGCTTGGCTTCAGCTGTTATGCATTTACACAGAACGTGAATTTGAAAAAGGTCGGCCGGAACAAACTCTTTCCCCTGGTCAACAAATTACTCAAGACTTTTTGCGTTTGGCTGATTCTGAGGCGACGCACGAGCACAATTTATCTTTTTATGCGAACCAGATCGGGGTCACGATCGGCCATCTAACTGGAACTGTGAAAGCGGTTTATGGCATATCGGCCGGTGAAATGCTCCGCAGCAGATTGATGTTAGAGGCCAAACGGCTGTTAGCTCACACCGAACTGACAATGGCAGAGATCGCTGAACAACTTAACTATGCAGACCCGTCCTATTTCGGCCGGGCGTTTAAACGAGACATTGGGCAAACGCCCAGAAGCTTTCGACAAGAATTTAGAAAAACTTAGAGTAGAAATTACAGGATATTTTTATGGCTTCTATAGCAACTGAAAAACCAAAGAAAAAACGAAGTCTCACACAGATTAAGCTCTATGTAGACATCTT
>JBGCDP010000088.1:0-3812 GCA_045105475.1 Anaerolineae bacterium | reverse complement strand
CCCCATTATTAATCACCAAAATATCGCCGGTAGTCGGCGCATCCTTCCCATCTAGCCATTGGACATCATGTTGCCAAAACAGCTTTTTATCTTTGTGCTGAAACGTCGGAGGTTCGTCACTATAGGTTTCAGGGTTTCCATAACGGAACAGTAAATCACCTTTAGCACCACGCGTTTCTTCAGTCGTACCGCTATGATCAATCACCCACAGCTCGGAAAAATTTGCAGAGGAGATAATAATCTAGTCTCGATTTTCACTATACGAGATACTATTGCAATGATAAAGCTGACCAAAGGTGAACAAGTAGTTGCTGTATTTGCAATAGTTGAAATTTAGTTTGTGTCGGTTGTCGCTGACACGGCCGTAATTCGGTTTGCTTGGGGCAACGTCTTGCACCAAATGATCGACGGCCGCCCATTCCCACACAACCTTTGTGGTTCCATCTTCTAGATTCGGCTCAAGCTCTAAAACTCGGTCGCTCCAGACGTATCCATCCCCTCTATGTGGATTGAGTATTTCCTGTCGTTCCCACCCCAAAGCAACCGCTTCGTTCGGCGTCAACGCTTCATAACATATCACCAAAATATTGCCGTTCGGCATCATACGGCTGTCATGATGCAGGCAATATTTACCCCGCGCACAGCGGGAGTATTGCCATACGACAGTGCCATCCCAATCGACCAACTGAATCGTGCCGTGCGCCCCTACAGGGAACCAATCATGCACTTTGGTAATTTCATCGGCCGCCAACGTGCGCATGAGCAGCCCGTTTGGTTGCAGGTCGGCCGAGGTTGCCTCCGGCACACCTCTGGGGTTCGGGCTGGGCCAAACATGAACAGGATGCCCATCTGGCCCGAGCAAAAACGTATCTTTGGCCACCTGCACATCGTTGTTATTGTTGGCTTGATAGTGCAACGTAAACCCATCGCTAAAGCCGCGCGGATCACTGCCCGGCATGACATCACCTATGATCTCATCGCTATAGTAAGCTAAGTTCATTACTTGCTTGATCAGATTAACAGGACCACCAACGCGCTGAGCCACGGTTGGGTTCGGCTTAGTGATCACATCTTCACGTCGCACAATCCCATCCCCGTCTTTATCAAGCATCCGTATTCGATTGGGGGCGTCAGCAATGTCTTCAGCCGTGACGAGCAAATCTCCGTCAAGGTCTAACATTCGCACGATGGCGTTAAACCGCACCCGGCCGGGGACGAAATGCAGCCCGTACCCCTCTAGCTCAGTTTCATTGAGCTCTCCGTCACCGTCTTTGTCTAAAGAGCGCAAGATTTCAGGAGCCGCATCGATTTCGGCCGGAGACAGCCGACCGTCCCCATCTCGGTCCAACGCATCAAACAAAAAACTGATGCTCGCCGCCATCCCTTTAATCAAAGTACGTGCTTCGTCTTCAGTCAGTGTTTCGAGGTTGATTGTTTCTGGTGTCATCATAATTTTGCCTATTCCCCGCGCAAAGGCTCGCGCATACGGTTGGAACCTTGCTGATTGGTTCGTTCAAACAACTCCACCTGATAGCCGTCGGGGTCTTGAAAATAGGCCTGATTTGCACCTAAACCACGGTTGAGCGGGCCGCCAGAGATCTGAATTCCTAACGTTTTGGCTCGCTCTAGGTAACTATCGAGATCGTCTACTTCGAAGGCAAAGTGGGTGGCCAACCCTTCAGTTTTTCCTATTCCTGGTTCAGGAATCCCGGCATCGGCCGATGTGTCGGCTGCGATAATAGCGTGTATCTCATACCCATCACCCGCTTCAAACCATGCCCCACCGAACAGGAAATTGCTTGGGCGGGCAGCTTCTTTCATTCCTAAAAAGTCGATATAAAAAATTCGCGTCTGATCTAGATCAGCTACGATCAAGCCGATGTGGTTTAAGCTTTTGATCATCATAAGTATTGTTTTCCTTTAACCAGCCAATATTTCAACCAACCCTTCAGGATCTTCCCACATGCAATCATGATAGGTGTCCAACTCAAAATATCGCCAGCTCTTATCTGCTTGAATCATTTCAGCCTGTTTGTGGTGGTAGGATTTATTCTTCAGGCAAAGCACAAAAGTTTTGGGGATATCAGCAGGCAGCGGCCCGTTTTTTAGTTTGATTGGCGTTGTGGCGCACTTTATCGGAAATGGTATCACTTTATCTTGCGTAAACACCGCTTTTTCAGGATCACGTTTGCGCAGGGACTCAAGCGGGAACGGCCGAAACTGAACCCCTTGCTTTATGAATGAGCCACCTGACATATTTAACGAGCCTGTTTCATCATATTTCAACATGTTGTCATGGTGGCTTTCACCATTTTCTGGCGTGGCGGCATCAAGATAAAACACCTCAACAATTCGCTCACGGAGGTGGTCCCATGCACCTGTTATGACCCCGCCCCCATAGCTATGCCCTACTAAAACAAAGTCTCGCACATCACGGCTTTCTACAAACTCAATCACATCTTGAATATGGTCTAAGATTGTTATATTCGAGCTGTGTAGGTGCCGCTTCTTGCCAAACCCCGTTAAAGAAACAGCGAATGCAGAATGCCCCTTATCTTTAAGTAAAGGAATGATCGGGTCATAGCACCATTCGCCGACCCAGGCCCCATGGACAAGAACGAAGGTTTTTAACATGCTTGTTGAGGGTTTAAGGTTTACACTCTCTTCGATAAACTCAGAGTGCATAAATCTTAAGTGTGTTTGAGCGTAATCTTAGTCTTTGTAGAGCCACGCATCGCTGCATGCAAAAAGCAGGTTCGTTCACTCATAAAGAGGTTTTTCTGCATGGCCGCATCATCTTCATCAGATTCCATGAACGTATGTGTATCAACACGTAGCGCTTCAGAATGGCTATCCCCAATCACAAACGCACTGTCTTGAACAGCGCTATAACCGGTTAGCTTTTGTTTAACGATGTGGGCATACCGGCCGATTTGCGTTAGAAAGCAAAAGCCGACCCCGGCCGATAAATAGCTCAAGCTTGACGGTGCACGCACTCGGTCGCTGTCATCTCCCACAAGGCGAAACTTACTGCCTAATGGCTTAAACAATTGAATATCGCAGGCCATCAATTGATTCTCAAGCAGCGTAACCACACCACGGACATGCAATGTCCGTTTTTGATTTGACTGAAGCGAACTGCCTGCACCACCTTCAACCCCAAATACAGTTTCGGCCGAGTCAGCTTTAATAATGATGTCTCGCTCAAATTTGTCTTGAGAAAGAGGTCGCGCTGCATCAAAATTTGTGGCCGGGTCTGCAAGCAGCGGGTTCGGTGACGGTTGAACATCACCTGCCCTGACCTCTTTTCCATTATGGCTGAGGCCAAACGTGTTGACTAGGCTGTTATTCATGTACCTTTGCGCCGGTGACGTTTGATCCGCCTTCTCGATGATGGCCTGAATCGCCTCAGTCGAAGCATCTGACTCGATTTCAACAGTCATCTCAACTGGTAAAGCGCCACCAATCATATTTCCGCGCAAAGCGGACCCTTCCATCGTGTAAAAATTATCTTGGGTAAGCTTATAGCTTTTAAACGTGATCCCGGCCGCTTTTGCATGCCTGAGTAGCTCAGTCGTAAACGAAAAAGCCATACCGGTCGTGTAAAAAGCAAGTGGAAATGGGGCCAAATCTGTCCCATTTAAATAGGGGCCTTCGTCGCAAACCATGCGCCATTGAGTGCCGCTTGCGCTGTCGTAAACAAGCGCTTCTTTTTGCATGCCGGTCAGTGCCCGTAGTTGGCTCCGAACCGCAATTTTCCCATCACTGCTGTCAAGGTTTTCTGGAGCGGAAACGCCTTCGGCCGCTTTGTA
>JBGCDP010000087.1:0-3055 GCA_045105475.1 Anaerolineae bacterium | reverse complement strand
GCGTCATCAATTTCGGCCGGGTCGCCCTGAAAAACAAGCTCACCATCATTGAGTGCAATCACATGATCACTGTATTGCTGAACCAAATCGAGAAAATGCAGGCTGACCATCACCGTAATCCCATCTTCTTGAGTGATTTTTTTGAGGATTCCCATGATGCTGTGAGCCAGAACGGGGTCGAGGCTGGCGACCGGTTCATCGGCCAAAAGGATATCCGGCTTTTGCATTAAGGCTCTGGCGATGCCGACGCGCTGCTTTTGCCCACCGCTCAACTCATCAGCGCGGCTACCGGCTTTGTCACCGATGCCGACTCGCTCTAACGTTGCATGGGCCAAAGCGACATCTTCGGCCGGAAATCGGCCCAACACCGTAGCCAACGGATTAACATATCCCAAGCGGCCGCTGAGCACATTAGTCAACACGGAAGAGCGTTCAACCAAATTGAAATGCTGAAAAATCATACCGATTTTACGGCGTGCCCGACGAAGCTCTTCACCAGTCACATGGGACAGCTGAACCTCATCCCACCAAATTTCACCGTCAGTTGGATCGATGAGCCGGTTAACACAGCGAAGTAACGTACTTTTACCTGATCCGCTCAGCCCCACAACCGACAAGAATTGCCCCTTCGGCACGTCAAACGTCACAGACTTTAGCGCCTGTGTTCCGCCGGGGTAAATTTTAGAAAGTTTCTTAACCTGCAACATCGATCCGCCTTGAAGAAATAAAAAGAGCCAGGCGGCTTCCACCTGGCTCTTCGTAAAAACAGTACTGCTTATTCGCCCAAAATATCTTCTTCTGTATACCCTAGTGCGCTAATCAAAAAGCGTACCGGATCAAAGAAAGAGTCACTAACAGGTTGAGCACCGGTCCAGCCGTAGAAATCGTCTGAACACAATGTGACATTGCCTTCACCAGGATCTTGGCATGCGTCAGATGAGGCATATGCATCAAGAGCTGCAATGATTTCTTGCGCTTGGCCTAGTGGGAACTCTGATCCAAATGAAACAGTGTCATTTGGAATTTGATCGGTCAGGGCCAAAATGCGGGTTTCATTGAAAATTTCAGGAGCTGTTTCTGCCGCGCTAGCCCGAGCATCAAGTACGCGATAGCCACCTTCGTCTGGGCCACCGGCCACAAATACACGACCTGCTTCGGTACGAACCGCTTCGCCACCCTCTCGCCAGAGTTCTGGATCATCAACACCATAGGTCCAGCTACGGTTGTAATTTGGCAACAATGGTGGGCTAAAAAAGCCGGTTGCGAAATCAACGTCACCATTGAATACGGCCAACATAGCTTGGGTATGTCCACCCGCTTCAACCGTTTCACCGGGCTCGACTCCCATGTCGGAGAACATCGCACTTGGGAAGAGGAAGCCTGAAGTTGAGGTCACGCTAGGAACGCCCCATGTTTTATCGCTCAAATCTTCAATCGATTCGATACCGCTGTCAGCCCGCACAACGATCTGGGCCGCATACCAAGGTAGACCAAACCGGACGGCCGCGTTGCCGACCTGAACGCCACAACGCTCGTTGGCTAAAACATAGCCAAGTGCTGGAATAAAGCCGATTGTATCGTCTGGTGACGCACACATCGCCTCAATTGTGGCTGCGTAACTTGTTGGCACGCTGACTTCGAAATTAAACCCTGTTGCGTCAGTTAAAGCATCGGCCAAAACTTCACCACCGGTTACGATGACATCTGCATCTGCAGAAGGAACAAATAGAACTTGAATCGGCCGGTCTTCTGAACCTAACTCTGCTTTTTCAACTTCGACGATTACTTCTTCAGTAACTGTTTCAGTCTCTACGACAACGCGAGTCACTTCAATTTCAATTTCTTTCTCCACTTCTACTTCGACTTCTTTTTCGACGATCTTTTCAACTTCAACAATTTTTTCAACCTCGACAACTTGGGGTTGACAGGCGGTTAAAAAAAGGGTGGCTCCAAATAAAACCACAACTAACCGTTTAATGTGTTTGTTCATCTTTCTCCTTACCTCCAGGTAAATAAAAACGAATAAATAGGTGCAAAATGACACAGATTTATTCTGATGGCTCGGTATTTAACAACGTTTTTTTGGTGAAGTTTTTTGGTGAGGTTGTTGGGAATGTTACATGAAAACAGAGGTTATGCAATGCTAACAAGGGTAGTACAGCTATCGTTTTAAATAATGCCACGTTCTGGGTATGGATCGTTATCGAGTAGGCGCTGATATGACATGCGGCCGAGGTCGATTGTCTCGAATCGGCCGTACAAAATTAACTCAGATAATGCCCTCCCCATCGCTGGAGCGTGCATAATGCCGTGGCCAGAAAAGCCGCAACAATTGAACAAGTTTTGGGCACTTCCTCCCATCTGCCCCAAAATCATATTCCCATCAAAGGTATTCTGAGCGTAATGGCCGGTCCAGCTTTCATGCTCAACGGCCGACTCAAACGCTGGCAGTCGAGTCTTCAAAAGTGGTTTGACCACCCGCTCAAAGTAGCCATCGAAATAGACATCTAGCCGATTGCCGTCATCCACAAAATTAAAGCCGGGCTTGATTTCCCAACTGGGCCGACCGCCAACAAAGCCATCCCCTTGCGGCCGGAAAAACAGCGCCGTCTCATCTTTGATTAAGGGCAACGGCTCGATATCATTTTGACAGGTCCAGTAATGCTTAACCCGGCACATCGGTTCGATAGGCAGCGTTAACCCAGCCATTTGTGCGATGTTGTTGGCCCACGCTCCAGCCGCATTCACAAAAACCTCCGCATGAATTTCCTCACCACTATCAAGCACGGCCGCCTGAACTCGATTGTTCCCCATCTTGAAAGCGGCAACTTTGGCAGCCACATATTCGACTCCCAAACTTTCCGCTTTTTGTCGAAAGCCTTTTAACGCTTTGGCCGTTGTCAGCGTCCCATCTTCAGGGGACAAACACCCCAGCACAATATCATCGACCCCCAACGACGGGAAACGTTTCTTGAGAGCAGCTTGGTCTAGCAATAGAGCATTGACACCCAATGCGGTCTGCTGGTTGTAATTGATCTCAAGCTGTTTGGCCCCG
>JBGCDP010000086.1:0-6066 GCA_045105475.1 Anaerolineae bacterium | reverse complement strand
TCAGAAACTCGCATGGAGTAATTCTAACATAGTCATAGCCCCCCCCGGTTTTTAAATGTAAAAAGTTAACAAAACCTCGTATTGATCGAGTTGATAGGATGAGACGTTGATCAGTAGGTTTCATCCTATCAACTGTCAAATCTACATATTTGCCAACATTTCTTGGACCGATGCGATAGTCGGCGTGTCAATCTTTGAGGTGGCCGCATCCACTTCTGCTTGGGTCATTTCATGTTTGACCAAATTGCCTGCAAAGTAATCTTGATAGGCAAGCATGTCAAAATTACCGTGGCCGCACATGTTAAACAAAATCGTTTTTGATTCGCCACTTTCTTTACACTCTTTCGCTTTGCGAATGACAGATGCCACCGCATGGTTGGCTTCTGGAGCGGGGACGATCCCTTCAGCTTTCGCAAACATGACACCCGCTTCAAATGTCTCGAGCTGATCGATCGCTTCGGCCGCAATCAACCCATCTGCCAATAGCTGACTAACGACCGCACCTGCGCCATGATAACGCAGTCCACCCGCGTGGATTTTGGCTGGGACAAACGTATGGCCTAGTGTGTACATCGGGATCAGCGGCGTCATCCCAACGGTGTCGCCAAAGTCATACTGGAATACGCCTCGGGTGAGTTTTGGAGCAGAGGCTGGTTCACTCGCAATACACTGAATGTTCGCCCCTTCGGTCAAATTTTTCTGGATGAAGGGGAACGCTAGACCGGCAAAGTTAGAGCCACCACCAAATGGAGCATAGACAAAGTCGGGTATATCTGCCCCATCTTTTTCAAGCTGTTTGATCGCCTCTTGGCCGATGATCGTCTGGTGCATGAGCACGTGATTAAGCACGCTGCCTAGTGAGTATTTTGTGTCTTCACGGATGGCTGCTCGCTCAACCGCTTCGGAGATGGCGATGCCTAAACTGCCGGGTGTGTCGGGATCGGCCGCTAATATCTGTTTACCTGCTTCAGTGCGCTCGCTTGGGGATGGGTAGACACTGGCTCCCCACGTTTGCATCATCATTTTGCGGTATGGCTTTTGATCGTAGCTGATACGCACCATGTACACTTCACATTCGATATCGAACATGCTGCAGGCGAAACTTAATGCGCTGCCCCACTGCCCTGCACCTGTTTCAGTCGTGATCTTTTTGACCCCTTCTTTCATATTGTAATAGGCTTGTGGCACGGCCGTGTTTGGCTTATGTGAGCCTGATGGACTCACCCCTTCGTATTTGTAGTAGATTTTTGCCGGGGTATCGAGCATCTTTTCAAGGTTGTGCGCGCGGAACATCGGAGTCGGCCGCCACATCGCATAAATGTCTCGCACTTCATCAGGGATTTCGACAAACTGTTCCTGTGAAACCTCTTGTTTGATTAGCTCCATCGGAAAAAGTGGGGCGAGCGCCTCGGGGCCGATAGGTTCCCCTGTGCCCGGATTCAATGGTGGCAACGGCTTGTTTGGCATGTCGGCAACGACGTTGTACCAATGTGTAGGAATTTCACTTTCGCTGAGGGTGATCTTACGATTTCTAGACATATTTTCTCCTTTTAAAGTGGCGTAAACCTGTATAAATAGATGGGCATATTATTCAACAGGTTTCAGTTGATGCAAGCAATGGAGATGTCTGTAGAAACAAAAACGGCCCTAGATGAATGTACCACCATTCAAAAAGGGCCTAAATCTTAGAGCATAGCGAGTACTAAAAGACCTAAACAGATTGTAGCCTGTTGCCTTCGGGTTCACTGCTATTAGCATGAAGCTGACACAATTGGTAAGGTCCGCATTGAACAGCCGTATTTGCTGCACTAAAACGTCCTTTTTTCCGAGAATTATTTATGACAAACGCACTCCTTCACCGATCAGATTATCCTGCTCTTGAACGAACCATCTATCTTAACCAGGCGTCTTTAGGCATGTTGGGCCAACCGGCCGTCACTGCGATGCAAAGCTTTGTTGAAAACGTCGGCCGCCACGGCAACCTCTTCATGAGCGATGCAGACGAAGTGTCTTATTACGAAAATCTGCGTCATCAAGGGTCGTTGATTTTAGGCAGTCCGCCTCGCCAAATTGCGATTTTAAGCGGAGCAAGCGAGCTGTTTGGCCAGTTGCCTTACCTGTTGCCTGTTCTGCCAGATCAAAACGTACTCCTGCTTTCATCTGACTTTCCAGCGATTACCCGGCCGTGGCTGCGTTTACAGCAGGTGGGTGGCTGCAACGTCCAATTTGTTGATAACAATCCCGACCAAGATCTGACTGAAACGCTGTGTGCGGCGATCAATGAGCAGACGGCCGTTGTCGCCATCAGCTATGTGCAATATGCAACCGGATGCAAAATCGACCCACATCGTTTGCGTCAAGCCACGGCCGCAGTTGGGGCTAAGCTCGTGATCGATGTGACCCAAGCGGCCGGCGCCGTCCCGATTTTGGCCGATGATTGGTCGGCCGATGTGGTGATTTCAAGCGGGTACAAATGGCTTGGTGGTCATGGTGGGGTCGCCTTAGCGGCACTCGCTCCCGACCTGCTCAAACTTGCCCCACCGCTCCCTGGCTGGATGGGGGCTACTGATCCGTTTGATTTTGATGCAACTGAATTAGATCTAGCTCCTGACGCGCGGCGTTTTACCCAATCGACGATGTCTTACGCGTCGTTGGCAGCTTTGACCGTGGGGATTGAGCAGCTTTTAAAGGTGGGGATTGAGAAAATTGAGGCCCACGCGAATGCGTTGGCGGAGCAACTGGTTGCTGGATTAACCGGGTCTGGTTGGGAGCCTTTCCGGTCATTAGCTGATCGATCTGCATCAGCCCATATCATTTCATTGGCTCACCCTAGCCAAGATGTTGACGAAGCGGTTCAGCGGTTGCGGGCGGCCAACATCGTCTGTGGCGCACGCGGGGGCCGGATTCGCGTGTCACTGGCGGCGTACAATAATTCGGCCGATGTTGAGCAGTTCGTCGCTACTCTACTAATGATGAAATAGCTGTCTCGTTGTGTTCCACCTTTGCTATCCGTTCGATTATTTTCTTTGGTCCCAACTTTAGTGGATTAAATCCATTTGGATAGCTTTTGTAACTCGTGAAGAATGCTTGCTCGAAGTCGAGTACGTCCCAAATGGTAAAAATTTTATTGAACTGTTTGCGCACCCACATGGCTGAGCGGAAAAAGCCTCGAACTAAGTTGTTTGGATATTTGTAGCCCAGCAACTGGGCAAAACGTTCATCTTTTAAGCTCAGAACAAATGGAAGTACAAACGGCCCGAGAATCGGGGGGAGCATTTCTCGAATCCCTTTCATTAAGCCTTCCGCGACTTTGTGATTTGTTTCAGAGTACGCTTGATTCTCAAGTTCGTAGGTTTTCTTCCAATCCCGATAAGCTTCAAAAGATTCTGGAATATCTTTGATTTTCATGAGCCGCCCCATTTTGCAATAGGTGAGGTAGATGACTTGCTCTTCTGTTGGAGTGAGTTTGCGCCAGCCATATTGATCGATGAAGTCCCAGAGGTCATAGATAAATGTGCTTAGGGTGTGCAAAAATTCATCGTTGGGAATGTTGTACATCCCGTGAATGGCGTTTAAATGTTCGGCCGTTGTCGCAGCCCGTGGTGAGTCAAATCCATCCCGGCCGAATTCGTGCAAAATCGCCCGTGTGTCGTCTAAGCGTTTTAGGCTGTTTTTTTCAAACTCCCCTGTAGCATGCAGCAGGCGTGTGCCGTTTGGAAAGGTAAACGAATGGAGCTGCGCGATTTCGGCCGCGAGTAGAAACTCGACCGGGAACTCGTGCAAAAAAAGCTGAGTGAAAATCTCAACTTGGTCTTTTACCGCGTCCATCGATTCATGTTGTTGTGCTGCGTTTTTTCTAAAAGATATTGGGAACTTCATGTGCCACCTGCATTGAACAAAGTCTATAAAACAAAAATGCACCCTAGTCTAGGATGCATTTAGTATAAGGCTCGACTGTCATTTTAATTGTTAGAGGCTAAGAAAATAGACCTATCGCTTATGATCGGACAATTTCAGGATCAGGCGCCGCTTGCACGTTTTTGCTTGCCATACTTGGAAACAGAGAGTTATACACACCGATCAGGTTTTTGGCTGAATATTTCCAAGCCAATTCCCGATGGATTCGCTCATGCCCAGCTTTGCCCATTTTCTCACGACGTTTAGGGTCATGCATAAGGGTTTGAATCGCTTTTGCAAATTCCATTTCATCGTTGTTTTCAACATACACGGCTGCATCTTGGGCACTGAAAATGCTTTCAGTCAGATCAAACGAAACGATCGGTTTCGCCATTGCCATATACTCCATCAGTTTGATCATCGTGCTGTGGTCGTTGAACGAATTTTTAGGGTCAGGACCGGCACAAATGTCGGCCGTTGATAGATACTTGACCAATGTGCCAACATCCATCCAGCCTGGGAACCAAATGTGTTTTTCAAGCTTTAACTCTTTGGTTAACGCTTTAAGGGCGTTTTCTTGGGCACCGCTACCCATCAACACACAATAGACATCTGTTTCACCCAGCTCATGCACCAAATGCCCCATCGCCCGGACCAAATAATCGATCCCGTCTTGCTTACCCATCGAGCCTGCATAACCGATAATCGTGCCGGCTTTCGCGCGTAGGTCTGGATCAGGCTCAACAGGATTAAACTGATTCAAATTCGGCCCGTTCCGGACAATTGTGATCTTATCGGCCGGGCACCCCTGCACCTCGATCTCACGTTTTTTATAAGATTCGTTGGTCGCAATTACCCGGTCAGCGATTTTCAAAGTAAATCGCTCCATGAACATCAAAATCTTATAGATTGTTTTGTTCCCTTCGCCGTTATACATCGCCTGAAAGACTTCAGGGGTGAGGTCATGGTGGTCAAAGACAAACTTTTTGCCTAGCGGTTTGTAGAACATCGCGATAAACGCATAAATGTCGGGTGGATTATGAGCATGAATGACATCAAATCCGTGGCGTAGCAAAATGAAGAACGTGTAGAAAAATGCGACGATATATGAATAGCCGTATTCAAACGCAAATCCCCAAAAAGAAGGCAGCTCTAGCGGTGGTGGATAACGATATACCCGAACACCGTTGATTATTTCGTGAACAGGTTGCCCCTTTTTCGATTGAGCAACGACTGTTACTTCGTAGTTCGCTTCAACAAGAGACTCAGCTTCGTTTTTGACCCGTACATCAATAGGATAAGTTCCATTTTCCAGGAGCATTAAAATTCGTTTGTTACTTCGGTTATTCATAAATTTTACTTTGGTGGTTGGTTGATTTTGGGGAGACCAATATGTGTTGGTCGAGCTTTTCTTATAACGATTGATATTGTGTTTTGTGAAACCAAAATATCAGGAGATTATGTAGCTGGGTACTAGGTGTTTGTTTAGGTTGATGCGTACTCGAGGTGGAGCAAAACCCGTTCACTCACCGTTCACCTAAATACCGCATGATTTTAAACCCTCTATCTTTATATGAACCTTGCGAAGAAAGTTATCATCTAATTGGTGTGTGGCTCCCCATTTATTGAGGTAAAGATTTAATGCTAACGAGCTGGGTGCCCGCTAACTTACTTTCTTGATATGTTTGCTAACAACCTGTGCCAGCTGCTTTACAAATGGCTCAACCATCATTCCGGCCGGGTAAACGTCCAGCTGTTCATAATGTAAGTTTGTTTTGTTAACCAGCTCAAAATTGATCCCTGGATGATCATATTTTCTATATCCTTGAATCGGCCGAATCTGAAGCATGTATCCGTCATATTCTCCAGGTTCATAATCTAGGGCGGCTGCATCATTAATTTTCCACAGCTGCTTATTCCAAGCTGTTTGGGGCGGTCGCTGCGCAACCTGCCCCAGCTTGCCAGTTGCTATAGCAGAAGCAGGTGTGTTGTTGGTTTTCATTTGTATTCGGCGTTTTAGCTTTGCAAATTTGTCTTCAACAAAAAGATGCTTTCCAGCCCAATCGAGTTTTAAGATATTGCGAGCATGAAAATCAACCTTTTGAGCCAGAAAGACCGCATCTTTCAACTTCGATCCATTTTTTAAGCAATTCCAATTGACTGTTTCAA
>JBGCDP010000085.1:0-16101 GCA_045105475.1 Anaerolineae bacterium | reverse complement strand
CGCCAGAAAAAAGCGATGCCTAAATCTGAATCACCTAACTTTCTTTGAAAAGCTATTTTCATCCCGCTTAATTAACTCTTGGGCTTTGACGCCCTTCTCCATATTTGGGCAACTCATCAGCCAGCACCGTCCAGTTAGCCCCTGATTCGACGAAGATATGGACATCCGGCTCGAGAGGGATGTCATCATCGAAAACGCCCAATGCGACTTCAATGATATCAGGTGAGGCCTGCGGCATGGCAAAGAACAAACTTGAACCACAGTGTTGGCAAAAGCTACGGACCGTCCCATTTTCGGCCGTATACCCCTTTAGCTCATTCTCGCCTGAGATCCAATGAAAACTTGCTTTAGGCACACTCGCCAACGTCGCAAACGAGGCTCCATGAAACTTGCGACACATTGAACAATGACAATGGCCAGCTTCAGGCAAAAACTCATCGACCTTAAATTGAACAGCTTTGCACAAGCAGCTTCCCCTGTACGATTTTGGTTGAGTCACAACGATCACTACTCCTGTGGATAAATTTATCTTTTGCACAATGATCCATCAAAGAGGCAAGTTGGCAAAAAAATAGCCCAACCTTTTTCAAGATAGGGCTAAAGACGCTAAAGGGGCTAAAAAACTCTGTGACTAAGCTACAAAGTCATTTGGTGCCAAAATCGGTGCAGGACAGTTAACCACAAATCCGTTTGGATGGGTGTCAGGCACACCAGCAAACTCTTCAAGGTCGCCTGAAGCAATCAGATCACGAATTTCTTGTGAGCTTTTTAGCAACGTTGCTTTGCTTTCGTCTACCCATTTCACCGTGTAATGATCCCAGAACGGGCTCCATGCTGGTTCACCTGCTTTATTATCAAAGATGGCAGGCTGGAAGCCCATCACTCCAGGGCCAGCAATACCGTTTGCAAATACCCAGATCTCATCTGTTCCACCGGTATCTTTTAGCTTTTGGGTGAGTGGTGCTGAGTTGATCGACATCATCGGTGCCATCCCCGGCATAGATGTGTCTGTCAAAATGTAGCGGCTGCCAGGATAGCATTTGTGAAGCTTCATGGTCACTTCCATCTTCTCAGTGTCGCATGGCGCAAACAGTTGGCCGCTACCTAGCGTTTCAGCCAAATCAGTGTCTGTTGATAGTTCACCACCAGGCCATTTCAAGATTGGAAAATTCACGAAAATGCTGGTCTCTTCAATCGTTACACCATTTGCAGACTCAATCGCTTCGGCCGAGTCATAGGTCTGACCAATTGGTGGCGTCACGTTGACAATTTGGAACAGAGAAGCAAATGAGTCATTGCCGGGAGCAAACTTCATCACGGCCGGTGCGCCATCAGAAAACACGTAAAGCGTATTAGCAATATCTTGGCCGTTGGCGGTCGCCAAAAGTGGAACGTAGACCAACCCTTCTTGTTCTGCATAGCTTGAGTCCGAGGTGTCGGTACGAATATAGTAGATCGATTCCCCGTCTACTTTGCCCTCGTGCAAACGGAACGTTACCGAACCAAAGTCTCCACTCCAGTCACTTGAAGACAGTGCAAAATCAAGAACATCTTTTGCCATAACCTCCACCCCATCTGGCAGTGAAGCAAGGGCGGCCGACTGTGTCGGTGCTGGAACCGCTGTCGGGGGTACGGCCGTAGGCGGGGCAGCTGGAGAGCCACAGGCGGCTAGTAAAAGCGCACCACTTGATGCAGCTCCCAATTGGATAAACTGACGTCGATTAAGGTTGCTCGTTTTTTGGGTATTCATTAATTCTCCTAAGCTTTGACAAGCATCGACCAACAACGGGTCTAAACCGGCTACTTAAGAGCAGGAATAAAGACAGAATTGTCGGCCGATACATTAATAAATTGCCAAAATAAGGGGATGCGACTCGCAGGCAAGACAAGCTTGACAGCAACCTATAGGTATGCCATGATACCCGCTGGTTGCGCCCTAAACAGGTCGTTTCCAAACCCTAGAATGTCTGTATTTCCGTCAAAGATGTGCAGACATTCTTTTTTATTTTGGCGGCCGCTGAGCCTTTTTCGCCTCTTCCAATTCTGGTTGAACACAACCAAAAGAAACAAGTTAAACCACAACAGCCTGATCAGACATGTTAGACGGCGGCTCCAATACGGTTCTTACTTTTATTCTTGATTTATAGAAATTGCAGTTCTTGAGCCTAGGCGGCTAGCCTACAGGGATTCGATCTCCATCCAATCGAAAATACTTAACAGCCACGTGTAAATTCATGCGATTGGCAGGATTTTTCAAGTCCAAATCACACAGCTCCTCAATCCGCTTGAGCCGATGCACTAACGTATTTCGATGGATGTGCAGCTTCACAGCCGTATCAACCAAGCTTCCCCCGTTATCTAGGTATCCTTCTATCGTTTTCACAAGCTCTGTATTCCGTCGCTTGTCATGACGGGCCAATTCGTAAATCGTCTCGATAAACGGATTGCCATCTACCGCATCGGCCGGTAAGTGGTAAAGCCAATGCATTAAGCCTAAATCTGTAAACGGCCGAACACCCTCACGCACCTTCAGTTTCTGTGCCAGCCGGATCGATTCGAGCGCTTCTTTGTAACTACGTGCAATTCCATCGGCACCAGCCATACTTCGGCCGATGCCAATCAACATACGGCGGGCCGGATGGCTCATCTCCTCATACATCCTTTCTCCCACATCTTGCGCCTTAGTCCCCTCACAAATAATGACCACACGGTCGTCATACCACACGCTCAGCGGCTGAATGCCAATCGTTCGTAACCAATCTTGCACATCACGCATCAACGGCCGACCATTTCCACCAGAGGCGGGTGGTGCGTTTACTAAAACCACTTGGTATTTCTTTTCCAAATTAAAATTTAAACGGCGTGCTTGATCATGCAAAATCGTTAAATCAGGCGAACCTTCTAACAATTGATCGAAGAAATCTCCACGCAAAGCCGCCTCAGCTTCTGATACAGCCCGCTCTTTAAACATAATCAGAGCCGCAACTGTGGCTCCATGCACGGCCGCCATTCGTACCAAGTCGGTGTCGTCCCGATCATCGATGATCCAGAAATAGCCATAAATATCGCGGTCCACCACAATTGGCACAACCAAGCGGGGCAAAGTCATCCCCACATCAGGCATAGGTGGCACCGAAACCGGCCGGAGTTCATTACGCAGCTTTTCATAAATTCCAGCCCGTAAAAGCCGTTCCGAAATGCGTGGGGCCGTTCGCTCACGCATGACACTCGCACGGCGCATCCGATCCATCGGCTCCATCATGACATGTGCCATGACTCGCAACGACGTATCTTCAATTAAAATAGAACGGTTGAGTAAACGAGACAGGGTCCGTGTCAAGTCGGTAAGATTGCCCCCCTTCAACACCAAATCTGTCAGCTGGTCATAGATCAGATTCGATTTTTGTAGCAGTGCATACTGCTGATTTACAATCGGCTCCAGTAACTGTTCACTAATATTGATGAAATGCAGCTCAGGTGGGGAAACGATTAGCGGGAATCCCAGCTTATTAGATTGCTCGATCATTATCTCTGGCACATCATGCAAATATTGACCAGTGCAGACAACCAATCCAGCAAATTTCTTTTCACATAAATTAGGAATTAAAGTTTTCTGTAGCTCCGGAATCATAGAAAGGCTCAGCCCACCGGTTAGCATCAAAACACCATCCCGATCATATTCATAATGAGCATCAGGTGCATCAACAGTATGAACCCATCTAATTTCCTTTTCTAAACCATTTTCACCAGCAATCAGCTGGGTTGTCTTAAACACCGGTAACTCAAGAGCTTGACGAATCGTTAACATGGGGCGGGGTATTTTCAATTTTGGGCAACTTTTGCACGGGTTGACCGGCAATAAAATCCTAATAAGGGTTTATTTACGTGAACAATAAAAGTGGGGGAATGCGGCGCTTCTCGGTTGAAACCGATTCACAACCATGCTATTATTATATCTTGATCCGCGAAACGGGTCATTTTTTTTCGCTTAACATCCGGAAATTTTCCGGTCATCCGGTTACATCCCAGATAACATTCACAATCTCACACATTGCCTAAGCATTTTCTGGAGTAATCCTGCCTCAGTCTTGCGAAATGATTGAGTAGGGACAAGTGAGAATCTGAAGTAACCAAAATTAAAATTTTTACGTGAGCAGAGAGATAGGGCAACATTAATATGTCCTAGTTACGTGGAGTAAGATTATGTCAGACACACTATTAAAAGCATTTGATGCACCAAAAAACGAGAAAGTACCCGATCTTCTTGCGGGAGACGGTGTTACCGTTTATGTTCGGGTTGTAGAAGGAAGACGCGAACGTGTTCAGATGATTCGTGGAACGATTATCCGAGTAATGGGTGGTGGTATTAATCAGAAATTTACGGTACGCCGTATGGCTGCTAATGGAATTGGGGTTGAACTCACATTCCTATCTAGCTCGCCTCGTATCGAGAAGCTGGAAATCCATCGTCGTTCACACATCCGTCGGTCACGCTTGTACTACTTGCGCAACCGTACTGGTAAATCGGCTCGTCTCCGCGAAAAACGTACTTTCTAGTACGTTTTTCTACGCAAGCAGACGGACAACCGCAAAACTTTTTGGGGTGATTGTAATCAAACAATCACCCCTTTTTGTTTACCTGATTTTTGATTTAAAATTGCCTAAAATTATATATTACGGAAAACGGATACCATCATGTCAAAACGCCCTATCATCGGTTTAACTACTTATCGTCTCAAATCTGAACGCGGCCGCGTACTAGACGGCCTCATGCCTCCCTATATGCATGCTATTCAAGCGGCCGGCGGTATTCCAGTTCTCATTCCCCTCACCCTTGAGAATAGCGACATCAAAGAGCTATGTGAGCGGGTAGACGGCATTGTGATTCCTGGCGGTGGCGATATGGACCCGAATCTGTATGGTGGCGATCCAAACGGCAAAGTTTATGGTGTTTCTGCTGATCGTGACCGAGTGGAACTCGAAGTTGCCAAACAAACTGTGGCTGACGATCAACCGCTTTTGGCCATTTGTCGTGGGCATCAAGTATTAAACGTTGCTATGGGCGGGTCGCTTTATGAAGATCTACTCGATCAAATGCCAGGCTCTGAACAACACGCTTATTTTGATCATCCTGATCGTGGTCACACTCCCCACTCTGTTGAAATAAGTGCGGGGTCTTGGTTAGCCGAAATCATGGGCGCTCAAAAGGAAAAGCCGGTCAACAGTTTGCACCACCAAGGCATCAAAGATTTAGGATCTCAACTAATTGTTTCAGCCGTTTCTCCAGACGGTGTGGCTGAGGGAATCGAAATTCCAGGACACCGCTTTGCAGTTGGTGTGCAGTGGCATCCGGAAGAAATGCAGGCAAATGATGCTGACATGGCAAACTTGTTCCGCGCTTTCATCAATTCCTGTTCCTAAAAATCAAATAGATGATTGGTGTTTTTGATTCGGGGCTTGGCGGGCTATCCGTTCTTAGCGAAATTCATAAAGTCTGCCCGGCCGAATCGACCCTTTACTTTGCAGATCAGCAGAATATCCCTTACGGCTCTAGGTCTGAAGCTGAAGTTCAACGGTTTAGCCATCAGATCTGCCAATATTTACTAGGCAGGGGGGCGACTATCATCGTTGTCGCCTGCAATACGGCAACAGCGGCCGCTATCGACTGGCTACGCACGCACTATCCCGAAACTCAATTTGTGGGCATGGAACCCGCCCTCAAACCGGCCGTCTCTCTAACCCGATCTGGCAAAATCGGTGTACTGGCTACAGCGGGAACCTTCAAAAGCCAACGCTATGCTCAACTCATGAACCGCTATGCACAAGATGTCCAGCTTTTTCAAAACAGCTGCGTTGGGTTAGTTGAGCAAATTGAAGCAGGAAAGATAGCCGATCCTGAAACAAAGGAAATGCTTGAAGCGTTTATTGATCCGATGCTTACAGAGGGAATCGATACACTCATTTTAGGCTGTACCCATTATCCCTTTGTGCATCCCCTCATCAAAAGCATTGTGGGCGAAAGGGTGCATCTCATCGACCCAGCCCCGGCCGTAGCCAAACAGACCAAATACTTATTAGAGCAATTGCCTCGCCCTATCATTAAGAAGAGCTGCTTACATGAATATGTAACAAGCGGAGTCTTGAGCAGATTTATTCCGGCGGTGAATCGTTTAGTTCCCGTCATTGGGCAACCAACAGAAGTAGGGCAAAATCGTATCAATGCGATCCATAAGACTTTTTATCAAAAAGTTGATAATAATTGACCCCACTTTTAAAAATTGCTAGAATGACAGTCCATTTCAAATAGAAATGTGGAGGCTCAAATGCAGACAGATGTACTCGAAAAAACAGGTAACGTTGTCGTTACTGAAAGCGCAGCAAACACAGTAAAAAATCTACTCATCTCTAAAGATGTTCCAGACTATGGTCTACGTGTTTTTGTTTCCGGTGGCGGTTGTTCCGGATTGCAATATGGCATGGCACTTGAAGCTGAGCCAAAACCTTATGACCACATTATCGAAAAACCAGGCTACAAAGTCTTTATCGATCCAACCAGCATGATGTATATGGATGGCTGTACGATTGATTACGTTGATGCGATTATGGGTGGCGGATTCAAAATTGAGAATCCAAACGCCGTAGCATCTTGTGGTTGTGGCACGTCATTCAAAGCGAAGGATAGTGCTGGGGCTGCTTCAGATGCGGCCGTAGAATCTTGCGGAAGCTGCGTAAGCGGATAAGGAAAACACATTCAAAATCTGCCAGCTGATAAGGCTAACCTACCAGCTGGCCGCTAGTTTTAAACCTTCGGGGTGACTGTGTCACCCCCTTTTTTTTAATATGGCGGCTCGTTTATATACCCCAGAAGAAGCAAACCAACTTATTCCAGAGATGGCAACCTTGATCAAGAAGCTGCAGAAGCGACAAGAGAATGTTCGTCAACTAATGGGACAAGCAGAACTCCCTATTCCACCCATTATTTATAATTTGGGCAGCCGAATGGGATCTGATATGGCGGCCGAATTTATTGCCATTGAAGAGATCATTGAAAAGATAAAATCTCACGGTGGGCAAATTAAAGATATTGATGATGGGCTAATCGACTTTCCAGGATTAATCAACGGCCGTGAAGTATGGCTATGTTGGCAACTTGGCGAAGATAAAATCACTCATTTCCATGATTTTGGAAAAGGGTTTAAAGACCGAAAAGAAATATAACAGGGAAAAGAAAATAGGAAGGCACACACCATGAACTTATGGCCTTTTAACAGGGAACACAAACCAAAACATAAAATACTTTGGCTAGATCTGGGTGACTTGGGTGACTTAGTCAATCCAGCCGGTCCACACGAGCAATGGCAAGACCATGGCCTTGGACTTCTGCGAACAATCATGCATCAGAACGGAATTATGACCGATCTAGCATCGACTCGTGCAGTAACCAGTTGGGACCAACTGGCCAAACAGCTCAAGGGATACGAGATGCTGCTGATGAACGTACGCAGCTACACCTACCCGGTGGCGTACAAAGCGGCCCAAATTTTCAAAGAGCTTAACCCAAATGGCCTTGTTTTGACCGGTGGCATGCATGCTACCGTAGCCTCGGACGAAATGATGGCGGTCAAAGAATTTGACTACATCTGCCAAGGTCCCGGCGAGAAAATCATTCTCGATTTGGTTCGTGACCCATCTGCTCATCCGCGGTTGGTTATGGGTGTTGGGGCTAAATCAATGGCAGAGTGGCCAAAGATCGACCGTGAACTTTGGCCAAAACCTGCCAGCCGCAAGCTCAAACGTGGCTTTAACTGGCCGATGGAGCCAGAATGTGGCTGGGGCCCTCCTCCTGTTGCAACAATTATGACCAGCCGTGTTTGCCCTTGGCAGTGTGTTTTCTGCAACGAAAATTCGTACATTCCAAATATGGGGCGGCCGTCGGTTGATTCAGTCATCGATGAACTCAACTTTTTAGACCGCAAATACGGGGTTGGCTCGATTGTGATCCATGATTCGATGTTTTTCCAAAATCCAAGCTGGCTTGAGGAATGGATCGAAAAGTATCCACGTAAAGCCAACAAAGTTTGGCCTTATTGGGCAGCTGGCCGAGCGGATACCGTACGCAAATGGCCAGAGCTTTTTGAGGCATTGGTGACCGAAACCAATTGGACCACAATCTCAATCGGCTTTGAATCTGGTAGTGATCGCATTCTGCGCCTTTTAAATAAAGAGTGCACCGAAGATGACAACTTGTTTGCAATTGACATGGTCAACCGACTTGGTGATCAAGCGAAAGCCAAAGGCAAGCCGATTCCTTATTTCTGGTCAAACATCATGTTGGGTATTCCTGGTGAAGAGCCAGAAGATGCGTTTAAAACAATGCGGATGCTAAAACAGATGAAATATGTTTATCCATCTATTTCGTTCTACGCACCTTATCCAGGTTCAGCTTTAGGGTATCAATTAATTGCCGAAGGCAAAAGCCGGATGAATAAAGATAACTACCATCGCTTTCCAGATGATGAAAAGGTGATTGGTGTGGATTACCAGTTCTACCGTGATTTGTTAGCTGGAAAATATGATGCTGAAGTTAACGCAGGGCTTTCTGATGTTGAAAAACGGATTGCGACTGTTGGCATGGAAGCTGTAGCGAAGGCATAGGGAATATCATGAGTAGTTTTAGTAATCCACATTATATGTATGTCTTTGACATGAAAAATGGCAAGCAAAAGCTCGCATATGGGCAAAATCCTGAAGATGCGCTTGAAATTTTAGCGATCCGCTTAAACGAATCTGAGATGGGTGAGATTATCCCCGACAAATTCAAACGAATCTCACAACGAAAGTTACACGAGTACATCGATAATCTAGGCTAGATGCCACAAGCAGGCAAAAACAGACAAAATAAAAGCGGTATCGAGAAAAATCTCGATACCGCTTTTTTGTTTTCATTTATAGGCTAGGGGATAAAGCTTAGGAGCGGCTGTTCCACCAAATGCTTGGCAGCCTTGAAAGCTTGCCTAATGTGCTTACATAGGAGCGTCTGCTGAAAACATCGTAGTCATGTTTTTCAATATCTTCGAGAATCGCTTCGTACAAACCGGCCGAAGCTGCGATCGCAAACCGGCCGTCTTTGGCTAACATTTGTATGCCAGGGGCTGCCTCACGATAAAGATCACGATT
This sequence comes from Anaerolineae bacterium, assembly GCA_045105475.1. Lineage (GTDB taxonomy): Bacteria > Chloroflexota > Anaerolineae > Promineifilales > Promineifilaceae > WTJY01. Next base: position 6,924 of record JBGCDP010000085.1, on the reverse strand, counting down.
TCGTTGAATTTGAAACTTCATAAAGTTCCGCCAACGATCATCAACCACTCCAGCAGATACATCTTCCTCTGCAAGGCCAAAGGCTTCCAGTTCTTCAAGTGGCAAATAAATTCGGCCTTTACGCCAATCCTCACCTACATCTCGCAAAATGTTAGTCATCTGCAAGGCAACACCTAAGCGAATTGCATACGGGACCGCATCTTGATTAGCGAAGCCTGTAATATGCATAGACATCAATCCAACAGTTGAAGCAACCCCATAAGAATAAGCAGCCAACTCATCAAAAGTCTCATACCGCCGATTATTCATGTCCATCATAACTCCGTCAATTAGCTGTTCAGCAAATCGATAAGGGATCTGGAAGCGGGCCCTCGTGTCGGCCCATGCAACAGCTACTGGATTAAAAGGAGATGGATTGGTGGATAGCGCAAGGCGGCGCCAATCGTGCATATCTTGAGTAATGCTTGCTTCGGAGGGTGGAATACCATTTCGCATTGTAGGCTCGTCAACAATATCATCGGTAATTCGGCAGAATGCATAAAGAGCCCGGGCTCCGCGCCGTTTGTCTCCTCTTAATAGCGCAGAAGACATATAAAACGACTTGCTGTTATCAGAAGTGATTTCGTCACATACTCGATAGCTTTCCTGTAGGTCTTCACTTTCACGTTTGAATTCCCAAGGTAGCATCGAGCCAGAATGAATTGCTTCTTCAGCCAATGACTGTAATGTACCCTCCCAAGTATTATAAATCCTCATGATATGGTTTCCTTTTCATCAAACATCATTTTTGTCAATCATCAATCAATAGCAGGAAGAAATCTATGCTGTGGTGAAGGTGATATCGGCTGGAGTGAGAGGGACATTAAGGTTACGCCACTAACCTTTTGTACCGCTCAACTTTATTCCTAGTTCTGATCAAGCAAGCTTTTTACGCACAGCCTTGCAAAATATGGACATTGATGCTGAGTATAGCAACGAGATTGCAAATTTGTCAATATTTTATCCAGATATAATGCGGCTTTCGTTGACACAGACGGCTCATCGTGCTATATTTTTGAATGGATACAACTATTTCTGGACAAAATAGTTGGACAAAATTTGGACTCTAAATAATAACTTTCATCTTATAACTAATATCTATCCAAATAGAAGCTTTTAATAGAAATGATCAGATCACTTTTTAGCAACTAATGGATTGACTTCGGCCGGAAATAAACATAATGGCAGACAAGAAAAATAGTCACCAGCATAATCAAAATAATCCATCGCATTTACAGAATGGAAATGCGAATGGATTAAAAGTAAAGAGCAAAGCCAAAGTTGATGCGGTAGATAGACTGAGCCCAACTTATAATTTAAAGGCCGTTGTAAATGAAACGGGTTTGAAGCCGGATACGCTTCGTGCGTGGGAAAGAAGATATGGGCTGCCAAACCCACATCGGACAGCCGGTGGGCACCGCCTGTACTCTCAAAGAGACGTTGACTTATTAAAATGGTTAATCAATCGACAGGAAGAAGGCTTAAGTATTAGCCGAGCCGTTGATCTTTGGAATCAGATTGAAGGGGAAGGTCGTGACCCGCTTAAAGAAGCAAAATCCCGCTCGACCCAACATGCAGAAACTTCACCGACCATCGCGCCTGTTAGAAATGACAATTTAGCCACACTACGGCAATCATGGATCGAAGCTTGCTACGACTTTGATGAACGTCGTGCTGATTCTGTTTTAGCCGAAGCCTTTGCACTTTTTCCAACCGAAACTGTCTGCTTCCGATTGTTACAAAGAGGGTTAGCGGAAATCGGTATGGGCTGGTACGAAGGGCATGTGACTGTCCAGCAAGAGCATTTCGCATCAGCGCTCGCGATCCGACGCTTGGAAACGATGATGGCTTCTACACCCCCACCGACTAGAAACGGTCGTATTTTGACGGCATGTCCGGCCGATGAACGTCATACATTCAGCTTGTTACTCATTACATTGCTATTGCGTAGAAATGGATGGGATGTCGTCTATTTAGGTGCAAACGTACCAGGAGAAAGACTCGCTTCTACACTAGATCAAGCTGAACCGCATCTGGTTCTATTAGCTGCACAGACTCTACACACAGCAAGCACGATGCTGAAAATGGCTAAGTTGCTGCAAGAAGAAAGAGTCGTTACCGCCTTTGGTGGAGCAGTCTTCAATTCAATTCCAGAATTGTCGAATATGATGCCGGGCTACTTTTTAGGCAATCAAATTGAAACTGTGCCCCAAGTTGTTGAGCAATTGCTAACAAACCGTCCCCCAATGCCCGTTTACGATCAGGCATCTGATTCCTACATCAATGCAATGGAGCATTTTCTAGATCGCCAAGCACAGATCGAGGCCAAAGTGTGGGAACTCACAGATGGTACATCTGACCAAAAATATCTAAAAAACGCCAACCGCGAACTGGGGCAAAATATTATTGCAGCTCTGACTTTTGGGAATATGGATCTAATGCAGGCAAACCTAGAGTGGGTCCATGGGCTATTGATTAATTATCACTTTAGAATGCCGGACACCGCCTTAAAAATGTACCTTGAAGCATATAATTTGGCTGTGAATGAGCATTTAGACGAGCGCGGTATCGTAATCAAAGAGTGGTTTCAAAATTTCAACTAATTTTGTGCAGTGCTTCAACATCGCAATGTAAATGATTTTTGAATAAGGCATAATATTTAGTCACACGTGCTTCTTATGCCAGTGATTAACTATTTTAAAGTAAGCAAAACGCTAGCTATATAACCCCAAAATTGTATTTACCAAATAAAAAGAAAGCTTTTAAGAGTATATAATGCGTATTATTATCCCTGGCGGATCCGGCCTTATCGGCCGTGAGCTTGTCAGCTCACTAACAGATAAAGGGTATGAAGTGGTTGTTTTAAGCCGCTCACCTGAAAGAGTAAAAGGCTTGCCCAAAGGGGCACGGGCAGAAAAATGGGATGGGAAGTCGGCCGAAGGCTGGGGCCATCTTGCAGATGGGGCAAAAGCGATCATCAATCTTGCTGGTGCGGGCATTGGTGACAAACGCTGGACAGACGAACGCAAAAAACTAATCCTCGATAGCCGTCTGCTCACAACTGAAGCTGTTATTGACGCGATCAAACAGGCAAAAACAAAACCTGAGGTGCTGATTCAAGGGTCTGCGGTAGGCTACTATGGCAGCCGTGGGGATGAAGAGCTAACGGAACAATCGGCTCCTGGTAGTGACTTTCTTGCGGAGGTAACAACAGCATGGGAAGCTGCAGCAGAACCGGCCGCAGATTTAACCCGTCTCGTTTATCTCAGAACAGGGGTCGTGCTTTCTACACAGGGGGGCGCGCTTCCAAAAATGATATTGCCATTCAAACTGTTTGCAGGCGGCCCTTATGGCAACGGTGGTATGTGGTTCCCTTGGATACACATCGACGACCAAATACGAGCAACTATTTGGCTTATGGAAAACGAGAAAGCAGTAGGGGCATTTAACATTTCATCACCCAGCGTCGTACGAAACCGCACTTTTGCACGCACACTCGGGAAGGTTTTAAGCAGGCCATCTTTTATACCGACCCCAGCGATAGCTTTAAATACACTACTGGGTGAAATGTCAGTCTTGCTGTTAGGAAGCCAACGCACGAGCTCAGAAAAACTGGTTGAAGCCGGATTTGAGTTTAAATTTGATCAACCACTGCGTGCAGTGAAAGACATCGTTTATTCGGAAAAGTAGTGATAGCTTATTTGTTTAAAAGTTCGGCCGCCTGCATAAGCCACGCTTCTACTTGATCTTGACTACGCGCCTTTGAGCTCTTTAATAGCTCCTCTGGGCTTAACTCAACGAGTTGTTCAAACGATCGTATGCCGCTTGCAAAGATACGCTTGGCGTAAGCGGGTCCAATCCCATTTATAGCTTGCAAAAATTCGGCCGAAGCCTGCTCCTTCTCTTCTATCTTTATCTCTGGCTTTGCCTCTATCATTTCAAGATTAGCTGAAACGTCATCGATAGCATTTAACACAGACTCAGATGGGTCGACAAAAAGATCTTGATCTACAGGTGCTGGCGGGCTATTGCGCCTAAGTGTGTCGAGCAAATAGCCAACAGCAAAACCTAAACCAAGATAAAAAATTGCGGAAAGTTTGTTTTTCATAGTTAAATACTCCAACTCTATGAAGATTCAATTTGCAAGAGGTAGCCGTTCAAAGCTTCACGAGCGGCCGGTAAATGCTGCAGGGCGGCCCAATTGCCAATAAAACCTGCCGCCGATTCATACTGAAAAAGATATTCAAACGGGTCAGCATGATCAAGCTCTCCACCCACCTCTGATTTTTCCCAGAACGGTTTGAGCTGTTTAGAAATCTTTGGATAGTTCGTCTGCATATGGCTTTGGGCTGACAGATAGATTTGATCGTCTTCGGCCGTGGCCTTGCCTGCTTTATATACCCCAATGGCCAATGCTTCTAAAGCGTCCCAATGGTGAATGAATTCAGCCAAATCCGGCCGATTATTGGTCCACTGAGTTAGAAATCGCGTAAATGGATTCATATTCAAATTGTATCACGTTGCCGATTTCAAGATAAAACAAAAAGGCCCCAGAGACGTTAATCTCTGAGGCCTGAATAATTATCTTATCGAAATCAGCTTACTTATTCAGACGTGATCTGGACAGCAGAACCTTGAGGTACAACGACCATACTCTCAGTTAAACCATCAACCGAAGATATCCGAATCGTATAAATACCCGGTGCCACTTCAACAGGTCCTGCACCAACTACTCCTGTCGCCACGTTTTGGCCTTCCATGTCGAAAAGCTGATAAACAGAAGCTAAAGAGCTAGATAGCGCGGCCGATAAGTCAGATGCATTTGTAGCATCAAAGTAAAGGCCATTACCTAAAGTAGCCCAACCTTGTAACTTCTCACGCAGTGCATCATCATTAATTGCAAAGCCGATGATGTTCAACTTGATATTGATGCCTGCATCTGTGAGAGATGTAATTGCTGCTTCTACATTGCCACCACAACGTTCGTCACCATCTGTCAGCAGTACAACGACGCGTTCGCGATCGCCAGCATCTGCAAGGTCAGACGGGATGTTAGCCAATGTAGCCGCTAGTGGCGTATTGGTGTTAAAGCCAGGTGTAATGTCATTGAGGGCAGCGATCATTGCATCACGATCCATACCCTGTAACGGGTACTCAAGTGCGGTCACACACGCTAGATTTCCACCACGATTCCCTAAAGAGCGGAGTGAAACTGGTGTCCCCTGAGGGATTGTGTTTGCAACGAGGTCAATCATTTCGCTACGGGCGATATTGATCCGATTATTTGGATCATCAACGCCTAAGCGATCAGCTTCTGCATCACTGTCTGTTGGTAATGTCATCGACCATGAAGCATCTAGAATCATAGAGATGGCGGCGCTTCCGCTCAAATAACGATCATCAAATGTCCCGGCCGCACGCTCATCAATTTCGCTTTGGCTAACGACACGGACCAAGGCACCATCGGCTGGTGCAGTAAATCCGTCAACTAAGTTGCCAGTAACCGTTAATTCAGCATCTTCTGATTGGGCTAGTACGGCACCACTATCATCTAGAATAGATGCAGTGAATGTATGTGTTCCAGCTGGCATGTAGCCAGAGAGTGACCAGTCACCATTCTCATCCGCCTGTACTGTGCCAATTGGCAATCCGTTTAGGTAGATGGTTACGGTTGAGTTTGGCTCTGCGGTACCGGTCAGCGTTGAAATACCATTGTCGGCCGACGTTGCAGAATCGATGGAGACCATCAAAGGATCTTCGGCTGGAACTTCTTCCGGCTCTTCCTCTTCAGGTTCTGTCGCAGGGCTATTATCGACAACAGAGTCAGCTCGAAGCCGTAATGTGTCAGTAACAGGGCTACCAATCAGGTTTCCGTCAGCGTCTAGCATTCTGACTGAAATAAGATTGTTAGCGATCTTTAGATCCATATCGACATCGTCAAACGACCATTCACCGGCCGGATTCACAAATGTCTCACCGATCTTTTCACCATTGGCCCATAGCTCAATCGTGCTGCCTGGCAACCCGGTTCCAGACCAGCTAACAGGGCCGCTGGCTGTTGCCCCATCGTCAGTGGTAAACGTTCCGGCCGCAACTCGGCCGATGGCTACCAGTGGCACAGCTTCCGCAGGCGGTGCCATAATAACGAGTTGGTCAGTCATGACGCTGCCTAGAACATTTCCATCAGGGTCAGAAATTTCGGCCGTGATGTCATACGTTCCTGGTTCAGTAAAGTCATGATCGTATGACCAGTTCCCATCTGCCCCAACAGTCGCATCACCCAACGGCTCGCCATTAGCGAAAAGTTTGATCAAGGTTCCAGCCGTACCCACGCCAGCAAGCGTCAGTAAGCCGGGTCCAATATCACCACTGGGCAAAGACATGCTTGGTAAGCCATACGCAGTCAGTAATTGGTCGTTCCCGTCAGCTAAAACAAGCGGGTTGGCGGAATTAGATAGTTCACGGCCGCGCGAAATCGCTCGGACAGATAGATCATGGTCACCGGCCGCAAATTGGCCAGGAACAGTCCAGATGCCATTCGTACCTACAGTTACCGTATCAACCCGATTACCATCGCCGTCTAAAATTTCAACCAACGATCCTGGTGTACCTGTCCCAGCTAATGGAATAGCCCCAGCCAAACCATAGCGTGGTCCGGTAATTGTTGGTGCGCCTGCACAGCCAGCTAAAGCGAGCATCAATAAGATTGACGCCAGAAGTAACAAGCCTGCCCACTTAAAGGCATTGTATCGGCTCACCGAATTGCCAGAAAAGAAATCGACAATTCGGCCGCGTACAGTTTGTCTACAATATTTTTCAGATGTTGTCACGATGTTTTATTCCTACCCAACTTTGAGCGCTAGGCGCCAAAATCGGGAAATATCT
>JBGCDP010000084.1:0-3732 GCA_045105475.1 Anaerolineae bacterium | reverse complement strand
CATCTGAGACATCACAAGCGGTTTTTGATACATCGGCCGACAGTTAGCAACGTAAACTATCATCATGGAAAAAGCGGATAACAAAGATTCAGGAAATGGGGCTGCACAAACAGATATAAAAAGTGTGCCGAATGGCAAAGTTTATCGTCAACATCTGTTGCCAAACTGGGTTGGGTGGGGGGCAATGGCCTTAATCGGCATTCTGCTGATTTTGTACGCCTTTTCATTGGGTGTTGAAGATTCAACCGTCGTCGGTATTTTTTGCGCCGGGCCGATCTTTTTGCTCCCCCTTCTCACGATCGCCTTTCGCAAAGCGCCCCCCGTTTCACCCGTTTACTCACTGGGGTGTGGGGCGATGGCACTTGCGTTTACCGGCGTCATCACAGCCATTGCACTTTCCTTTTCACCCAACGAAGATGCATCATCTGGATTGGGGCTGTTTTTCTTTTTAACCACACCGTTCACCTTAATTCTACTTATCCCTCTATTTTTCTATCTGAGAAATACACTCACAGATTTACGTAAAGGGCTGTATCAAAATCGAGCCAAACGGGCTTTAGAGTTAATTGAAGAAAAAGGGAAGCTGTCCTTTTCAGAATTAGGGATTGAACTAGATGTGGCCCCGGCCGAAGTTGATAACCTTATCGATGAAATTCATCAGCAAAAATGGGGCAGCGTCAACATGTACGCACCTTATCAAAGGGTTTACTCATCCGGCCGTTTGGCTGAAACCCAACAAGAAATGGTTGACGCCATTCAGCAGCGGGGCCAGCTTTACTTGGATGATTTAGCGGTGATCAGTCAAACCCCAATGGAGCTGATCACGGATTGGATCTACCAGCTTGTGCACGACAATCGCTTTTCGGGGTACATCAACTGGGAGACAGCGATGTTGTACAGCACCAGCGCTGAAAAGCTGCGCAAAAGCAGCCGCTGTCCCAACTGCACCAGCCCACTTTCGCTCGATGGGGAGCGCATAAAATGCAACACATGTGGTAGCGAAATTTTGCTAGGGGGTGAGTCATGATCAATAAAAGACGTTATGCGAATCAACAAATTTGGGCCGAAAGTAACCTTTCATTAATCGGCTCGATCGCCGCATTTAGCTTAGCCGTGTCCTGCATGTTTCTGAGTGTCGGCGCCATCAGCGGCCCCTCGTTTTTACTCTATGTTCCGCTCCTTGCGGCCGTCCTTTTGCTTGCAGGCGGTTTTTATGAAAAACATCCGGTTCCGCGGGCGGTTGCTTGGGCAATCGCATGGCTCGTTGTGGCATTTACAGGATTAGTAGCGATGCTCGCTTCCGATGCCGGCATTTTGGTTTGCTTAGGATTGCTCGTTTTGCCCACGGCCGGACTTGTGTACGCTGTCATTCAAGCGCGAACCGCCTATCAGGCAGCGATTACCGCCAGCCTTGACCAAATGCTAATCGACCTCGTTGAAATGCGCGGTGAGATCACCTTTGGTGAGGTCGATGAAGAGCTGGAAATCGGCCAAGATGAAGTGCATGAGCGGGCGGAATCGTTACAAAAAAGCAAACGCTTAACCGGCGCAATTGATGTGACGAGCAGACGCATCTACAGTTTAACCGGCCTCGCTGCCAAGCAAGAGCAAATTGCAGGGGTGATTCAAGCACAGGGGCAAATTGGTCTGGTAGCGTTGAGTGAAGAGATGCGAGTCCCGGCCGATCTTTTGCGTGATTGGATTCACCAACTGGCACGCTTGGGTCAACTTTCAGGCTATGTTGATTGGGAAAAAGAAATCATCTACTCAAAACAACGAGATGCGCTCATGGCACACCAGAATTGTCCAAACTGTGCGGCCGAGCTGAAACTTGCTGGGCAAGGGATCGTGGGTTGCGAGTTCTGTGGTGCAGAAGTTTTTCTTTAGTTAAATAGAGAGGGAGCCATACGATTTTTTGCCTTACATTTAGATTGATGGTAGCTTTTAACCGCCTCCCCCACTAGGCGCGTAGAAATAAGTTCCCGAGACGTTATGAACAATATTTTAAGCCTGCTCCAGATCGCTGATTCTGCGTTGCCCATTGGCAGCGTGGCCCATTCCTATGGGCTAGAAACAGTGATTGCAGAGCAACATTTGACAGTGGATCAGTTGGAAAGCTATTTGGTCGACCTTCTCAAAAACACAGGCCGTCAAGAAGCCTGGATGTGCCTGATGGGGCATCGAGCCGCTTTGCTGAGCGATGTTGAATTTTCGGCCGCATGGCTTGAATTAAACGGCACCGTTTCCGCTTTACGCTCACCGCACGAGCTACGCTCAGCTAGTGAAAAAGTCGGCCGTCGCTTGCTACAGTTAATGGGGCAAATTGAACCGACCCTGATACTCGACCGCGCATGGAAAACGAAACAGATGCACCATGCCCCTGTCTTTGGTTTAATCGGTGCGTCGCTCGAAATCGAAGAGCGGGTCATTGTGTCGGTCTTTCTGCAACAGCTAGTCAAAACGCTTGTCGCGGCCGCCCAAAAGCTACAGCCTTTGGGACAACGGCAGGCGACTGCCATCGTTTGGAAGCTCAAACCGATTATTGAAAGCATTTCCAATGAAGTCGATGCGCACCTTCCGGCCGCATTTCCCGGCCTGCCCGAAGTCGCTTCACTCCGCCACCCACACCTCACCACCCGCCTATTTATTAGCTGACCTAAATGAAAACTGGAACCGACGGCAAACTCCATCTGCGATTTTCTAAAGCAGAAACACCCAAACTCCACGTCAAGGTTCAAAAGCCCCCTTTGCGTGTCATTCGGGCATTTGAACATCAAGGAGATGTAGCTCTCGTCCACATGCACAACGTGAGCGGCGGGGTGTTGGGTGGGGATCAGTTTGATATTCAAATCGACCTTGATCCTGAAGCACATGGGATGGTCACCACGACGGGGGCCAATCGGATTTATCGCCATCGAGACGGCTACCGGACAGCGACCCAAACGATGCGGGTTCACTGTGCGGCCGACAGCGTGTTTGAATACATCCCCGATAGCACAATCCCGTTCGCCAATTCAAAATACCAGCAGACAAGCGACATCCACTTAACCAAAGGGGCGAAGCTATTTTGGACCGAACTGTTGGCACCTGGCCGTGAGGCGTTTGATGAACGCTTTTCGTGGGAAAGCATGGCAAACGATTTAAGAATCACGGCGGCCGGTCGGCCGATTTTGATTGAGAAGTGGCAGCTAAACCCGGCCGATGTGCCGATTGAGTCATTGGCCTTGATGGGACATTGGGCGCATAACGCTACTTTTGTGGTCGCCCACTGTGGGGCATCTAGCCAGCAAATTTTAGAGCTGGAAGCGGCCTTAACCGAACTGGCACAAGCGCATAGCGATGTGGATACTGTTCTGGGTGTCAGCCGTTTGGTGCGGGATGGGGTTTTGGTACGAGGTATGAGCACTGTCGGCCGGAAGTTGCCCCATCTGCTCGAAAAATTTCACAATTGTGCTCGCCTAATGTTGTTGGGAAAACGGTTGATCCGGCCAAGAAAAATTTACTAAATTGTACAAACTGCTCTGGATAAGGGAGTTTAATTCTGTTGTATTCAACTCAAGATGAGTAGGTTTAAAACGGCTATATTTTATAAGTCATAGATATGGCGAGGAACTGAGAAATGCATTTAACTGAACGAGAACGAGACAAGCTGCTGGTTTTTGTGGCGGCCGATGTCGCTCGTAGACGCAAAGATCGTGGGTTAAAACTAAACTACCCTGAAGCGATTGCGAT
>JBGCDP010000083.1:0-16003 GCA_045105475.1 Anaerolineae bacterium | reverse complement strand
GCTAACGGGCAAACACTTTCACACCGATGTTGATGTGCAGTTAGGCGGCTATGAAGCGGATTGGTTGATGGAAAAATAGCCTGCCCTTTTCTCAGAATCTGATATTTAGAGGGAGCCCAAGTGCTCGGCCCAATGCGACACAACTTGCAAACCAAACTCCGTGACAGGAACAGAAGGTTGCCGCGCTTTGCCATTCTTTAAGCCAAGCCGTTTGGCCATCAGATTTTTTCCATAAGCGATAAAATTCTCAACCGAACTCATCATAAACACAAGCAATGGCAACAGCTCACGATGAATACGTTCCGCCTCGGCAACTGCTTCGGGTGTTCCCTGGCGCATCAATTCGTAAATTTTGACTTGCGGATCGAATATATCGGCCGCTGGGATCATGCCGACGCAGCCTGCACGCAAGGAATCTGGGAGTTGAATACCCGCCATGCCACCAAAAATTTCGAACGCGCCATCTGTATCATCCATCAATTGCTTGAGATATGTCGCAGGCCCTTCACCTTTCAGCAGGCAAACGTTGGGGTGTTGACGATTGAGTTCCTTGAGGCCATTGTTCGAGAGGCTGGTTGCCATCAATCCTGGTGCATTTTGAATAGCGATCGGGATGTCTGATTTATCCGCAACGTCTCCAAGAAAACGAACATACTCTGATTCTGGGACACCCCCAATCGCTGGGGGTTGTAAAATAACCCAATCTGCTCCAACCGCCTGTGCCCCTTTGACGAACGCAATCTGTCCGGAAACGCTGCCTTCACCAACAGTCACTGCGTAGGGAACACGGCCGTTTATATCTTCACCAACCCAATCAATTACCTGACGCCGCTCATTGACATCGAGCTTGCCCACTTCTGTGGCCAACCCCATGACGGCAATGCCGTGCGCCCCACCTGCAATACACCCCTCGACCTGACGACGCATCGCCTCGCGGTCCAGCTCTCCTTGTTCATCAAAGAAGCTGTAAAGGATGGGATAAACCCCGTGGAAACCGGTTTTTGTACTCATACTATTTTCCTCACGCCCGGCCGAATTTATCGATTGCAGCCCGCATAGACCCAACTTCAGCGATAAATTTGGCCATTTCAGCTTCAACTGACTCCGCATCTTCAGCAAAGGCGATAATTTCTTTGACATGTGCGGCCGGAATAGCCACCACACCGTCTTCGTCACCAACAATATAATCACCAGGATTAACGATCACCCCACCGATTTCAACCGGTATGTCTCGGGCGATTGTCATCAGTCGGCCGATTGAACTAGAAGGGACGACGGAGCGAGAATAGACCGGAAACTCAGTGTCCTTGCAGATTAGTTCAGCATCTCGTGTGCCACCGTCAATCAGTGCAGCCTCATGGCCACGGGCAACAGCCCCGGCCGTCATCAGCTCACCCCAAACAGCAACATTGGCATCTGCACCTGAAGCGATACAAATGACTGACCCAGGAGGAGCTTGGTCAATCACATCAAAGGCGAGTTCCGGCTTGTGTTGTTCACTGCTAGGAACCTCTAATACTGTTGCGGCGATGCCAGCAATCTTGCGCGCATTGACGCGACCTTTGATGTCAAAATCGAGATAGCCACGCTTGCCAGCGATCTGGTCACAACCATCTGACAGGGTTGCCACAGCGAGATTTCTCAGTCGTTCTATATTTTCTTTTTGCTCTTTTTCCATTTTGATATTCCTTCTATTTAGATTAACTAGCCCCAAATTGTTCCAATTCAGCAATCATGTCGTAGCTCTTGAGCATGCCCTGATACGCTTCCAAAAAGATTGCGTACTTTTTAGCATAAAACTCTTCCACGGCCGGGTTCGGTAGATATTCCTCATCGACCTTAAACAGGCTTTTAACCTCATCAAACCCTGAATATAACCCGACACCCACCCCGGCACATTGGGCGGCCGCAAAGCAGTTCGCTTCTTGTTTCAAGTTAATGGTTGTAAAACGGCGACCCGCAATTTCAGCCAGTAGTGACATCCAATAAGGATTACGCGATCCGCCGCCGATCACATTGAATGATGGCAATTTCTGGCCACGAAAATTCTCGAATCGATCTAGCAACATCTTGATATTCATCGAAACCCCTTCAATAGCCGCTCTGAAAAGATGTTCGCGCTTGTGATTTAGGCCGATGCCGGTGAAAGCGCCACGCGCACTCATGTTGTTATAGGGAGCACCACCCGGCCGCATGTATGGCAAAAATAGGGCCGTATTCTCAGCCAGCGGGATTGCTCTTGCCAAATCGCTTGCCATTTTGTACGCATCAATATCGGCCGGGACATCGGCAAATAGCGTCTCTATCGCCCACTGCTGAGCAATTGCCCCGGTATACATCACATATTGAGAGTGATAAAGGCCTGGCACCAAATGGTTATGAACAATCACCTTCGTGTCGAAATCACCGATCGGTTTCGTCTCAATCGTGCCACCCCATGAGGCAGAGCCGATATAGAAGTAAGCATCATCGGGTAAAAGTGCCCCAGCCCCGGCTGCAGCGCATGGGCCATCTCCGGCCCCGACCACAACGGGAATCCCCTCAACTAAATTCAAGATTTCGGCTGCTTCTTTTGTGACATGCCCCATCACATCAATCGACTCCATCAACTCTGGGAAGAGATCTTGGGATAAATCGGCCGCTTTAAACATTGCGTCTGACCAAGTGCGCGTGTTCATATCAAGCGTTGCGCCCAATGCCTGATCTGTGTAATCTGTTGCAAAATTCCCGGTCAGCCGATTAGCGATAAACTCTTTAGAATGCAGGAATTTATAGGTCTTATTGAAAACCTCCGGCATGTTCTCCCGTAGCCACATCACCCGAAAGATGCTGTAGAGCTGCGGGTTATGCCCCTGAAGCGTAATGTCATAAAATGCTTCATAACCGCCTAGCTCAGAAAAAACCTGTTCGACCTGCTTGCCCGCACGGCCGTCGGCCCAAATCGGCACCCGCTCAAGGAGCAACTTGCCGTCTTCAGTTACCGGAACCTGCCCCATCATCTGGCCGCTAAAAGAAATACCGACGATGTTGTTTGGATCGATCCCGGTCTGTTCAACTAATTCTCGAGTTGATTCAACAATAGCCTCCCACCAATCTTCTGGGGCCTGCTCTATCCATTCTGGCCTTGGATAATAAGTCTCATATTGCTTGTAGGCGCTACCCACAATTGAGGCATCTTTTTTGAAAATAACCGCTTTTGCCCCTGTCGTGCCGATATCATAGGTCAAAATCAACTCGTTCATTTTTTACTCCTCTATCCACTAACTTATTTCACTCATTGGTTCAGGCAAAACTATGCCAAAACATTTTCACAACTCGCTTTTAAGCCGCGCACAGATGATGTACAGAAACGAGACACCCCTGCCTGTAAAAGTTCATCAATCTGTTCTACATGCTTCACATCTCCCCTAAAGATGATTCCCATCGAATCTCCAGCAGCTTTGGTTAGCACCTTGATGTCATCCAGCGTAACGGCCGGTAACTTGCTCGGGGCGAATTCGGTTGAAGCGACCAAATAATCGATACCGGCATCAACGGCCAATTGGCAGACCGTTCGTTTTTGCTCATCAGTCAGCACGCTGACCTCAGTGATGAGCTTGGTCGGCCTCCCTTGGGCATCTTTTACCAAAGCCGCCATTTCTGGAATCGTCTGTTCATCAATGTAGCCATCGAGGAAACGGCCGACCGCCATCAGCATATAAACTTCGTCAGCCCCATCTTCAATCGCATCAGCAACTTCTAGCCCCTTTGAATCGGGCCAATACGCCCCTACCGGATAAGAGACGGCCGCGGCTACTTTGACACTCGCCCCTTTGACAAACGAAGCGGTGAGTGCAACGTTCGCCGGATTCACAACCACCGTTGGAATCCCAAGTTTCTCCGCTTCTAGACAGAGCAAACGGAGGTCCCGCTCCTGTGTGTCTACCCTAAGATCCGCATAATCAACCCGTTGTGCGATTTGATTCCATGTTGCTGTCCTTGTTGTCCTCTTTCTCATCAAACGATCCCCCTTTCCTGCGCCAATCGAGCGATATATTCGGCGGTGATCTCAAAAACGGCCGCGCTATGAATAATCGTCACATCCTCTTTCAGAAATTCATCTACCTGTGCCAATGTTCTGATATTGCCCGATGGATGGATGTCTAACTGATGGTCAAATACGCGGCGGATAAGTGCAACTTCTTCTGGCCCAGTCCCCCAGCCATACCCTGTATTGAGTTTGACCGCCTTGCCGCCACCGTCCAAAATCGCCTGACAAGCACCGATGATTTCATTGTCATTCAACAGCGTCGCCTGAATGTTGTATTCGATCTCGATAATGCCGTCGTTTAAGGCAACCGCTTCTTCAACTTCTTTGGCCACTAGATCATAGTTATGGTCAAGAATATTCCGGTAGTTCAAACACCAAGCGCTGTCTCTGACTCCGATTTCGATCATTTTTTCAAGATCGCGTAGCTTCTTCTTTTGCGTCAAATTTCCCAGCGGGTAACTCACTGGGGAGTGAACCGTCATCCGTCCAGCGATCATGTCGATCACGAGGGGGGCATAAATCAGTTCAACGTCAACGGCCGTTAATGTATAGCCGCTATCGAGCACACGCTGAACGGCCGTTCTCACATCTGCTTCCGTTTTTTCCACACCGAGAACACCGAAGTGGAACATGCCAGCGAACGCCATAACTTCTGGGGAATGTCTAAGGTCTGTCATACTTTTATTCTCCTTATCAGGCTGGTCCAACGTTGTTCACAGCGGTAACGAGTAAAGCTCCTAGCATGACCATACCCGGCTTGATCAAGCTCGATCACTGTATGGTCCACCCACCATCGACATATAAAACCGTGCCGGTAATGTATTTGGCTTCAGCCGAAGCAAGAAAATAGACCGCCCCAGCGACATCTGCCGGCTCTCCATAATGGCCAAGCGGTATAAACGAACTGACACGGCTCACATGTTCTGGATCGCTGTTCAGCAACGGTGTTTGAATTCGGCCGGGTGCAACGGCGTTCACCCGAATGCCATGCTCGGCCATTTCAAAGGCAACCGTTTTGGTCAACATATCGACTCCGCCTTTCGATGCTTCATATGGAACATGGCGGCTAAAACGATCGGCCACAGTGCCACAAATCGATGAGATGTTGACCACCGATCCGGCCGTTTTTGTGCGAACCATCCAGGCAACCGTTTTTTGAGTACAGAGAAATGTCCCTTTTAAATTGACCGCAATCGTCTTATCCCAAACCTCCTCAGTCACATCGAGAAAGGAGCCACGAATGCCAACACCAGCACAATTGACCAACACATCAAGCGAGCCAAACGCTTCAACCGTTCGCTCTACCATATGGGTGACATCACCGCTGGAGGTGACATCGGTACGAATGAAGATAGCCTGCACTCCGTTATCGATCCCAATCCCGTTGATTTCATCGATTAATGGGGCAGCATCTTCCTCTCGCATGTCTACACAGGCGATGTTGTACCCTTTGCGGGCGAAATGGAGTGCCACTTCTCGGCCGATGCCACCGGTCGCACCGGTAATCACGGCGGTCATTTTTTGAGCAATCATTTTTGCTTCCCCCGTTTATTGGCAATAATCCTGACCTGAAAGCGGCTGCGATCCCCTCGATGCCAAGCGACGTAATATTCAAGCGGGGTTCCATCTGCCAGCCAACCGACACTCTTTAACAAACTTAACGCAGCCCCTTCCTCAAGTTGGAGTGCGGCCGATAAATCAGGCGTTGCATTAACAGCCTCGATTGTGCGAATACCCTCGGCAATTGACAGATTAAATTTAGTGGCGAGGTGTTCATACAGCGACTTGTCGGTGAAATCTTCTTCGACCAGGCCGGGACAAAGTTTTTCTGGGATATAGGTTGTCACCACAACAATCGGCTCGTCATCGACAAAACGCAACCGTTTCAACATCGTGACCGGAACCCCTTCAGCCAACTGCAAAGATTCGGCGATGTCTCCAGAGGCGGGGATAACTTCTAGCGCCAAGACTTGCGTTTTGATCGTTTGCCCCTGTGCCACAGTATTTTCCTGAAACCCACTCAAAGTCTGCATCAACTGCCACGTATGTTTCGGAGTCGAGACAAAACTGCCTCTACCCTTTTGGGTTTCGATCAAATTGTTAGACGCCAGCTCATTGAGCGCTTGGCGCACAACAGTCCGGCTGATCTGAAAGTGATCACACAGGTTTTTTTCGCTGGGCAATTTTTGGCCCGGCTTCCAGCGAGCTTCAGTTATATTGGCTTCTAAATGTTGCTGTAGCTGATAATAGAAAGGAATGGGGCTGCTCAAATCGATACGATCTTCGGCCGTTAAAACGATTCTTGATTCTTTTTCTGTCTTGGGACTCACTTCCATTTCGCCTCTTAGGGTTCGCTCGTAAATAACTTTGGGCATTTAAATCAACTGAACCCTACAAGCTCACCCGTCAATTCAAAATTTACGGGGTCCCCCCTGAGGGGATAAACGGGTGAGCCCTTAATGCGCCAATCAATCGATTAGCGACGTAATCCTTCAACCATGGGCGGCCGAACAAAGTTGGCCGTCTTTTCAAGACGGTTGAACAACTCATCTGTCATTTCAAAGTGAAGAACTTGAGCGATAACTTGTGTCCAACCGTGTAGAAAGTAAAGCCAGCCATCTTCAACCGTCAGCCGGTGGCTCTGACGCTGAGCCAAGGCCTGGTGCATAAAGTCGAGTTCTCCTCGATAGTTAAACTCCCAAGCGATGCCGTTAAGCGGGAATTCCCCTTTGTCAGTCACGGGTGAACCGGGTCTATCTTTTCCCATGCCGGTGGCATTGATCACAACGCTACCTTCTGGCATTCGGCTCATAATGTGGTCGTTTTGGGCCGGATCGCCGTTTTCGATATATTTAAATTCAATGTCAGTCTGCAAGGTTGCCACCATGTCACGCATATGATTCAATCGCTCCTGCGAAATATCGACGATGGTAAAGTGTTTCGGTCGATCAACTGCATCTTGCTGACCGATCAAATGGAGCGCGGCCGCCATCCCTGCACCACCCGCTCCAAAGCACAACACGTTCCCGCCAGTTCGGCCGAAATAGCCGTCCCCCAGCAAATCATCCATGCTAAGCCCACAGGTGATCGGATCTTTGGCGTGCCCTTCCAATCGACCGTCTCGCTTCGAAATGCTCGACACTTCGCTACCGAGGAGAGCGTATTCGCCAAAAGAATCAAACATCTCGCTAGTGGCATTAAAAAGGTCGATTTTGTGAGTTGTCACCAATGCCCCAAGGGACAGTGGATCATGCTTTATCTGAGCAACGATCTGCCGATAAGCTTCGGCCGAATCATCGATTTTCAGATCAACCCCTTCTATCACAATATCAGCTCGCACAACCCCAGCTTGTTCCAGCTCTCCGATCCAGCGAGGAAACACAGTCATGATCGATGATTGTGTTGTGGTCACACCGATAAAGTAGAAGGTTGGCACCTTTTTAGTCAGGATATTATCTGGATCGATCATCACGCAACCCGCTCTTCAGGCGACTTCCAACGTGGGTTGTCGACATAAGCCGGTCTGCCTTCTTTTTCGACGACCAGTTTCCGAAAACCTTGTGTTTCAATCGTGCCGTAATCGTGTCCAGCATGGCCGGGGTATACAAAAAAGGTGACAAGGTCTTCTGTTCCAGTATTCACCGACCGGTGTGCCCAGCGTGGAGCAACGTACAGAATTTTGCCGGGTGTCAGCTCTTCTATCGCCCACTCTCCCTCTGGGGTTTCCATCACCATCACCCCTTCCCCTTGCAAGCAGTAGTAAATTTCTGCGGTTTCAAGCACGGTGTGAAAGTGACCCTTGGTCATGAAGTATTCATCCCCAACTTTACCTGGGTGCAAAATGGAGGTGCCATTGATGAGTTCCCCAGCCACTTGCGGCCGGCTAATCTCATAGACTTCATAAAGCACTGGGTCGCCGTCGCTTACCATCTGACGATAGGCGCTTTCATCAGAAAACTGCCCTTTCATGGCAGAAATTTTTCGCTCAAGATGATTCTCAAAAGTTGTGGGTGCCCCTTTGGGCAAGTCGATTTGAAACGTAAATGGGTTGGTTTTCATTTAGTTGTTGTTTGGAATCTATCCCCTTGATTAAGAATCCAAATTAATTAGGGGCAAAATTAGCATTTCCTATAATCCTGTTATGACAGGTTTGCATTGTAGGGCAGTCTGACAATTCGGTCAAAGCTTGATAGAAAGTGGTTAACCCCAACACCATATTTGAGTTTTTATTGAAGAGCTATTCTTCAAATTGTGGATAGAGTTCCTCATTTTTGAGAATTTTTAAGAGATGGTGTTGAGTTGTACCAACTTATTTAGCTATAATCACCTGCCCCAAAATTAAAATTCAGGAAACTTATGAATAACGATAATTTAATTATTTCTTTTGGTGAACTACTCATCGATTTTGTTCCGACCGTTAACGGCGTTTCGCTAGCCGAAGCACCCGCTTTCAAGAAAGCGCCCGGTGGTGCGCCAGCCAATGTCGCGGCCGGGCTAGCCAAGCTGGGTCATAATGCCACATTTCTAGGCAAAGTGGGCGACGACGAATTCGGCCGGATGTTGGCCAAGGTCTTGCAAGAGGCAGGCGTCGATACATCGCTCATGAGCTTTGATACGGCCGCACGTACCGCGCTTGCGTTTGTTACCCTCAAAGCGAACGGTGAGCGAGAGTTTATGTTCTATCGACACCCAAGCGCAGACATGCTTTTAGCTATAGATGAAGTCGATATGGATGCCGTGCGCAACGCCTCGATTTTTCACTATGGATCGATTAGCCTAATCGCTGAACCGTGCCGTTCAACCCATCTGAAAATATTAGATGAGGCGAAACAAGCGGGTGTTTTTCTGAGCTACGATCCGAATTTGCGCCTTCCGCTTTGGGATAGTCCGCAGATGGCCAAAGAAGGAATCATGTCGATTTGGGAAACGGCCGACATCATCAAAATCAGCGATGAGGAGCTAGAGTTCCTAACCGGTGAAGATACAGACGCCAGTGCGAAAAGCCTGATGTTCGATGGGTTAAAATTGTTGATCGTAACCGAAGGGCCAAACGGTGCACGTTATTACACGCCTGACTTTCATGGGAAAGTGGATGGCTTCAAAGTAGAGGCGGTTGACACGACAGGGGCCGGTGATGCGTTTGTGGCCGGTTTGTTGAGCAAGCTGCTTGCGAATAAAGCGATCCTGCAAAATGAAGCCCAGCTTCAAAGAGCCATTCGCTTTGCAAATGCAGCCGGTGCCATTACGACAACCGGTCGAGGGGCGATTCCCAGCCTGCCAACAATTCAACAAATTGAAGATATGTTTTAAACAACCATCAAGGATTGACTGTTTTTCAATGTCATAGCCACCTAATCTCAAAAAATCGGACTAATTGTTTGACAGTCCGATTTTTTTTGGTACATTACTAACACGATTTACTAACACGTGTTAGTGAATCGTGTTTTAGACGAGGTGGTGTAAAATGGCACTTATGACCAAAACATCAAAAAACAATAAGCGTGCATCCAATAAACGGCCATCGATGAAAGATGTGGCTGATTTAGCTGGCGTATCTCGCACCACCGTCTCTTTTGTCCTAAACAAAAAACCTGATGCCAATATTCCGGCCGAAACGCAGGCTAAAGTTTGGGATGCGGTCAAAAGCCTAAGCTATCGGCCGAATGCAATTGCTCAGAACCTACGGGCACAAAGCACAAACACAATCGGTTTCATTTCAGATGAAATCGCCACCACCCCATTTGCGGTACGGATTTTGCAAGGTGCGCAAAAACATGCATGGGAAAACAAAAAACTTTTACTCACGGTCAATACCGGTGGTGACGCTGGCATTCGTGATGCGGCCGTCAACATGCTACTTGAGCGCCAAGTAGACGGCATTATTTATGCAACGATGTACCACCGCGAAGTTAACCCACCCCAACAAATTCGCGAAGTCCCGACTGTACTCCTTGATTGTTTTATTGCAGACAAATCCCTGCCCTCAGTCGTGCCGGACGAGGAATTAGGGGGATATGAAGCGACAAAACATTTATTGGAGAAAGGGCACAGGAGCATCGCATTTATTTGTGAAAACATGGCGGTGCCCGCCAAATTAGGTCGGATGATCGGATACAAAAAAGCATTGGCCGAATTTGGTGTTGAATTTGATGAAAGTATAGTCACATATGCCCCATCTACTCCGGAATCTGGTCGTGAAAAAGCCCAGGAGCTTTTTGCTGGACAGAATCGCCCTTCCGCTGTTTTTTGCTATAACGACCGGACCGCAATGGGTGTTTATGATGGATTACGAGAACTAGGTTTATCAATTCCAGATGATGTTGCTGTTGTCGGCTTTGACAACCAAGAACTTATTGCGGCCGACATTCGGCCGGGGCTCACAACCATGGCCCTCCCCCACTACGAAATGGGGCAATGGGCCGTCAACCATCTGCTTAAATTGATCGAAAACAAACATAACGCAGCTTCCAGCGAGACATTGGTGCAACAATTGCTCCCTTGCCCGCTGATAAAACGAAACTCAACTTGAGTCTGTTTAGGGCTTTGTAAAAGAAGTTGACAGGAGAAATCAGCAGGAGGTTTTGAAGAAGACCAATTAGAAGATCAAACCCAATCATTCCCAATCCCCAAATCCCGCTTTTAATTAAGCAAACCCAAATTCGAAACATATAGTTTATTAATTTCCAATAAGGAAAGGAGAACGCAAGATGACCCCATCCAAAAACAGATGGCTAGCTACTGCATTGCTAATTTTCGTAATGGCATTTGTTGTAGCTTGCGGTGGTTCTGAACCAGAAACCCCCGAAACAGTAGATGAACCCGTCGTGGAAGAGCCTGCTGAAGTTGAAGAAGTAGAGGAAGAGCCTGAACCAGAACCTGAAGAGGCGATGGAAGAAGCGGTTACGCTCAGCATGTGGTACCACGGTGCAGGGAACGAAACCGAGCGCAATATCCTCGCTGGCATTGTTGACGATTTTAATGCGTCACAAAGCAACTACGTTGTCGAGATTCAGGACTTTCCACAAGAAAGTTATAACGAGTCAATCGTTGCAGCAGCCCTTGCGGGTGACCTGCCTGACATCATCGACGTAGACGGCCCTGTCATGCCTAACTGGGCATGGTCTGGTTACATGCAGCCGCTTGATCTGCCAGCAGGCACTTTAGACGGCTTCTTACCCGGTGCAGTTGGTGCTTGGGATGGTGAAGTCTTTTCAGTCGGGTTATGGGACGCTGCAATCGCAGTATTTGCTCGTAAATCAGTATTAGAAGACAACAGCATCCGTATCCCAACTTTAGATGATCCTTGGTCATTGGAAGAGTTTGATGCAGCCCTAGAAACGCTCCAAGCTACTGGTGATTACGAGCACGCGCTTGATCCTGGTATGGCTTGGACCGGAGAATGGTATCCATACGCCTTCTCACCATTGATGCAATCATTTGGTGGTGACATTTTAGATCGTTCAACCTTTACGACGGCCGAAGGCGCCATTAATGGGCCAGAAGCGATTGCGTTTGGCGAGTGGTGGCAGTCACTTTCAGAACGTGGTTTGGCTCCAGGCACATCACAAGATGGTGCAGATCGTGACACCGGCTTTGTCGATGGCAAATACGCCATGCAATGGAACGGAAACTGGGCCGCTTTAGCCGCACTCGAAGCATTTGGCGACGACATGCTCTTTTTACCAGCGCCAGACTTTGGCAACGGTAACCGTATCGGTGCAGGTAGTTGGCAGTTTGGTGTGAGCGCAAACAGCTCTCACGCAGAAGGTGCCAATGAGTTCATCGCGTTTGCGGTACAAGACAAATATCTGGCAGCATTTTCTGATGGCATCGGTCTGATCCCATCTACCCCAAATGCAGCCTCCCTAACTGAAAATTATGCCCCTGGTGGCCCGCTTGAAGTCTTCTTTGACTTGAGCAACCAACAAGGGACGCTCCGCCCACCAACACCGGCATACTTATCAGCCGCGCTTACTTTCGAGAAAGCGATTGCTGACATCACCAACGGTGCTGACGTGCAAGACGCACTCGATGCGGCGGCCGACGAAATTAATGCAGACCTAGAAGCCAACGGCAACTATGGTTTTGATGGTTCAGAAGTCGGACCAAACATCCAAAACGATGCGATTGCAACCGGTGCCATGATGGACAGCGGTGATTCGATGGCTTCGGGTGATGCTACAACAGTTAGCATGTGGTATCACGGTGCAGGAAACGAAACTGAGCGCAACATTTTGGCCGGCATTGTTGACGATTTCAATGGGTCACAAAGCAACTGGGTTGTTGAAATCCAAGACTTCCCACAAGAAAGCTATAACGAGTCAATCGTTGCAGCGGCACTTGCAGGTGACCTACCTGACATCATCGACGTAGATGGCCCTGTTATGCCTAACTGGGCATGGTCTGGCTACATGGCTCCTCTAGATTTACCGGCCGGTACGCTAGATGGCTTCTTGCCAGGTGCCATTGGTGCTTGGGATGGTGAAGTGTATTCAGTTGGTTTATGGGACGCTGCAATCGCAGTATTTGCCCGCAAATCAGTATTAGAAGACAACGGCATCCGTATCCCAACCTTAGACAATCCTTGGTCATTAGAAGAATTTGATGCAGCCCTAGAAACCTTACAAGCAACCGGCGATTACGAGCATGCGCTTGACCCTGGTATGGCTTGGACCGGTGAATGGTATCCATACGCCTTCTCTCCACTCATGCAATCATTTGGTGGTGACATCATTGATCGCTCAACGTACACCACGGCCGAAGGCGCCATTAACGGTGACGAGGCGATTGCGTTTGGCGAATGGTGGCAATCACTTGCAGAACGTGGCTTGGCTCCGGGCACATCACAAGATGGTGCAGATCGTGACACCGGCTTTGTTGATGGCAAATACGCCATGCAATGGAACGGAAACTGGGCCGCTTTAGCCGCACTCGAAGCGTTTGGCGACGACATGCTCTTCTTACCAGCTCCTGACTTTGGCAACGGTAACCGCATCGGTGCCGGTAGCTGGCAGTTTGGTGTAAGTGCTGAAAGCCCAAACAAAGATGGTGCTAACGCATTCATCGCATTTGCGGTACAAGACAAATATCTGGCAGCATTTTCTGATGGTATCGGTCTAATCCCTGCGACACTTAGCTCAGCTGGCATGACTGAAAACTATGCTCCTGGTGGACCGCTTGAAGTCTTCTTTGACTTGAGCAACCAACAAGGAACGCTCCGTCCTCCGACACCGGCTTATTTATCAGCTGCTTTGACTTTCGAGAAAGCGATTGCTGACATCACCAATGGTGCTGACGTTATCGACGCACTTGACGCGGCCGCAGACGAAATCAACGCTGACTTAGAAGCCAATGGCAACTATGGCTTTGATGGTTCAGTTGTGGGCCCTGATATTAAGAACGATGCAATTGCAACCGGTGCTATGATGGATAGCGGCGAAGCGATGGCATCTGGTGATCAAGCAACCGTTAGCCTGTGGTACCACGGTGCAGGAAACGAAACAGAACGTGCGATTCTGCAAAACATCCTCACTGACTTCAACGGGTCGCAAAACGCATGTTTTGTTGAAATTCAAGAGTTCCCGCAGGAAAGCTACAACGAGTCAATCGTTGCGGCCGCACTTGCTGGTGACTTACCTGACATCATCGACGTAGACGGTCCTGTCATGCCAAACTGGGCATGGGCCGGGTACATGCAGCCGCTTGATTTGCCAGCAGGCACATTAGACGGCTTCTTACCTGGGGCGATTGGCTCATGGAACGGAGAAGTTTATTCTGTTGGTTTATGGGATGCTGCTATTGCGGTATTTGCTCGTCAATCAACACTAGAAGACAACGGCATCCGTATTCCGACATTGGATGATCCATGGTCTTTGGAAGAGTTTGATGCAGCCCTAGAAACCTTACAAGCAACTGGTGATTACGAGCACGCTTTTGATCCTGGTATGGCTTGGACCGGTGAGTGGTATCCATATGCATTCTCTCCATTGATGCAATCGTTTGGTGGTGACATCATTGATCGTTCAACATACACGACGGCCGAAGGTGCTATTAACGGACCAGAAGCGATTGCATTTGGCGAATGGTGGCAGTCACTTTCAGAGCGTGGCTTGGCTCCGGGCACATCACAAGATGGTGCGGATCGTGACACCGGCTTTGTCGATGGTAAATATGCCCTTCAATGGAACGGGAACTGGGCCGCTTTGGGCGCGCTCGAAGCCTTTGGCGACGACATGCTCTTCTTGCCAGCCCCAGACTTTGGGAACGGTAGCCGTATCGGTGCAGCGAGCTGGCAGTTCGGCGTAAGCGCGGACAGCCAACATCCTGAGTGTGGAAACGCATTCATCGCTCATGCAACGCAAGACCAATACCTTGCAGACTTTTCTAATGGTACTGGTCTAGTTCCAGCGACACTTAGCTCAGCTGCCTTGACCGATAATTATTCCCCTGGTGGAGCGCTAGAAGTGTTCTTTGAACTGAGCAACCAGCAAGGTACGCTCCGTCCTCCAACACCAGCATACTTGTCAGCAGCTTTGACATTTGAGAAAGCAATTGCGGACATCACCAACGGTGCTGACGTAATTGATGCACTTGATGCAGCGGCCGACGAGATTAACGCAGACTTGGAAGCAAACAACAACTATGGCTTTGATGGCTCAGTTGTTGGCCCTGACATTCAGGGCAATTAGTAGATAGTAAACAGTGATCAGTAGGCAAGGTTTTGCTTGCCTGCTGGTCACTGATGGCCCAAAGACTAGTTTTTGAAAACAGGATAAACAAGTGGAAAAAATCGTTCTTCTCCTTGTTTAAATTCCTTAGGGGAAGGGTGTGTGGGCTGCATACTCTTCTCCGTCTAATTTATTTATAATCAGAAAATTGAGCGGGGCGCGGTCGAAAGGCCGATAAGACGAGGTAACAATGGCAGTGGTGAATGATTCCAATCGGCCAAAACGGTCGATCAGTTCTAACCGACAGGAACAGAGAGTAGGATGGCTGATGGCATCGCCAGCAATCTTTTTGATGCTGTCTTTTCTCATCATCCCATTTTTTATGGCATTTGGGTTTGCCTTTACCAACCAGCGGCTGATTTCACCGAATCCAACTGAATATGTCGGGCTACGAAATTTCAAGCGGTTGCTCACCATTCGAACTTTAGCCGTTGATCCGATCATCAACGAAGAGACAGGTGAATTTGAGCTAGACGAAGACGGCAACCGTACCTATCCTCGCATGCGTACGTTTACACGCAACAATCCTGATTATCCTGAACTGGATGGGTTACAAGAATGGTTTAAGTGGGAGCGTTCAGATGACGCCCTGGTTTTCTTAGCCGGTGACGCGGTTTTCATGAAAGGGTTGCGCAACACGATTGTGTTTATGCTCACAGTTGTCCCGATTCAGGGTGGGCTGGGGTTAATTTTGGCCCTCATCGTCAATCAAAAAATTAGAGGGGTGAACGCCTTTCGCACAATCTATTTCATGCCGGTTGTGGTATCGATGGTGATCCTGTCGATCTTGTGGAGCTTTATTTACGATGGCAACAATGGCTTGCTCAATAATCTTTTAGGTTTAATCACCTTTGGCAATTTTGAACCGGTTGATTGGCTGGGCAACCCTGAAACCGCTTTGGGGGCGATCACCGGCATGTCGGTGTGGCAAGGGGTTGGCTTCCATATGGTGATTTGGTTAGCCGGGTTACAAACAATTCCGGCCGTGTTGTACGAGGCGGCCGATGTGTCAGGGGCGAACTGGTGGCAAAAATTCCGCTATGTGACCTGGCCCGGACTCCACAATACCTTTGTCTTTGTTTTAATCACAATTACGATGTCCGCCTTTGGCCTGTTTGTTCAACCAGACATCATGACTCGTGGTGGTCCGCTTGATTCAACAACAACTGTCATTCACCAAATGATCCAACGTGGCTATGCCAAACAAGATATCGCATATGGGTCAGCTATCTCCGTATTTTTCTTC
>JBGCDP010000082.1:0-24995 GCA_045105475.1 Anaerolineae bacterium | reverse complement strand
TTACCCGGCTGGATCTGCCATTGGTATATGGGTGCTTGTTTTACTTGTCATCAACACCATCACCCTGATTTTTGATGCTTGGGACGTAATCCGGTGGATGCAAGGAGATCGGGCCGTGCATGCTGAAAACCTGGATGAGCCGGTTGTGTTTAGAGAAGAGATTGATATTGAGGCGTCACCGGCCGTCGTTTGGCAACTGCTTAGCGATTACAAAAGCTATGCTGATTGGAATCCTTTGGTTCAAGCGGTGACGGGTGAAACTGACAAGTTGGGCGGCCGCATCAAAGTCAAAGTGGCACCACTGCCGTTTAAGCTCAACGCAACGATTGATTTGCTCGAAGAGGGGCAAGCAGTTGGTTGGACCGATGATTTTCCAATGCAGATGCTAACCGCGAATCCGATTAGTCGTCTTGTTGATAATGGGGATGGCACCACCACATATCTGTTTGAGGAAACCTTTGCTGGGCCAGCTTTGCCTCTGATTGAGGGAAATTTGAAGAAACAACTCCCGCCGATCTATAAAATGTTGATTCAAGCTGTCAAAGCACGAGCAGAGGGGTAATCGGGCTTCGACCGGCTAGCCAGCGGCTGAGCTTGCCGAGCCCTGAAGCCATTGTTTCTCGATCATTCGCATCATGGCTGGATAGACGATCCAATGGCGAAACGGCTTGATGGCCGCCATGTATGCCCGGCCGAACCCGCCATTTGGCTTGACATATATCGCCATCTGCATCGTATAGTTTCCTTGCTCATCTCCCAACGGTACACGCCCTGTGTGAATAGCGGCGTGGACCGTTTTGTTTTCAATCTCTTCAAGAAATTCATTTTCAAGTGCATAAACTGGGATGAAGTCAGCACCTGTTGGCTTAGGCAACTGCTCGGCCGTTAATCCCTCTGCATCGGCATAACGCTCGCGCAGACTGCCTGGCCGGAGCGATATGTCAGTTTCAGGCTCGCTATCCCAGCCAAAAACGCGACCCAAGAAAAAACGAAGCTTGAACAAAAATCCGGCCGCACCCGCTTCTTGTAAATGGTTTAACTCACTAAATAGAACGCGACGTACCTCAGCCGCACTTTGCTCGGCCGTGAGTGTGACTGGCAGACGCCATACGTCTTCAATCTCAAAATCTGTCAGCAATGCGTGGGCCCGCCACGGCTGTTTTGTATGTTCGTCAAGACTGATTTCCGCTTTGTATGGATTGTTCTTAGTCATAATATTGTGATAACCCGTTGCACTAGCTGCTTGTAATTGGTTACTTGTCTTCTGGTTCTGAAGTTAATCGGCCGCCACGGACCGTTGCACCTAATGCTAAACCACTGCCCACTAAAACCAAGTTTTTGATGATGTATTGCCCTTCAAGCGTTAACCCATAGGGGAACTGGGTCCAAACAACTTCGGGAAGAACCACTAAAGGCATCGCAGTGCCTGGCATCTGCAAGAAAAGAAGGAGCAAGGTTAAACGCATAAATTTGCCCGTGATAAGACCCAAGCCTATCGCCATTTCCCAAACGGCCAACAGTGGAATAAACCAAACTGGATTAACGAACGTAGTTGTATTGCGTACTAACTCTTCGGCCGGGCTTAAGCCTGGAAACAGTTTTAACGCTCCAAACCAGAAGAAAATAATCCCCAGCCCGATGCGCACAATCGTCAGCGCATGCGCCGCCATCCAGCGGGTGATTAAATCATCGATTTGATCATACCAAGTGTAAAGTTTTTGAGTGAGAGTCATGGTCGTCTCCTGAAAATTTGTCTAATGATAGATAAATTTTAGGAGATAGGTGCTAGAGGAAGTAGGTGCGAAGAGGTTGTGAAGAGATATAAGTTGAGCTTATACCCCGTAACAAAATGTTTTTAGCATGGTGTTGACAACCGCTATTGGTCGAGATTTGGACATGCTAATGATATTAAGAGCTATAAATTAGTCCGCTAAGCCGTTTGATATTTGGCTGAGATATCTAAACCTAAATCTAGATGTCAAGGTTGACCTTTCGTGGGATAACTAAAAGGCGAGTTGGTGTATTGTCTTGTGTTCTTAAGACTTGAAAGTCACATTGTCTGTGTTTTTTAGACCGGTTTAACTGCTAAGACAGGCTGTTTGTGAAACCTCTTGAATCGCTTCAATTTGTTTCAAAATTGTAGGCAAGGTGATTATAAACGTCGTCCCAACCCCCTTTTTACTTGTTACAGAGATTTCCCCTTGCATCAAGCTGGCGAATTGCTTGCATATAGATAGTCCGAGACCGCTACCCTTGTACTTTCGAGTGTTGCTATTGTCTTCTTGATCAAAACGTTCAAAAAGATGAGGAAGAAATTCAGGGTCGATTCCCATGCCCGTATCATTTATTGTAAATTGGATCGAATGAAGATGATCAATGGTATAAAGTGCAACAGAAATTTTAATTGACCCTCTATCTGTGAATTTATACGCATTTGAGAGTAAATTAATCAAGATTTGCTGTACTTTCAACTTATCAAGTTGGATGTAGCATGTATCTAGGAGTTCTTTATTCCGATAATCGGCTTGAAATGTCAACCCTTTGGCTGCGATTTGTGGGTGAAGAGAGTTAGTCACTTCCTCAATCATTTGAGGGAGATAGATGAAATCAAGATTTACACTCATTTTTCCAGAATCGATTTTTGACAAATCTAGAATGTTATTGATCAACTGGAGTAAATGACGACCGGCCCCTTCGATTTTATAAATATCGGGTGTCACTTCCCGATCCGCTTCTGGGATCTCTAAATCTTCTAGCGTTTCGCGAATTAATTCACTATATCCAATGATTGCGTTGAGAGGCGTCCGTAGTTCATGACTCATATTGGCCAAAAATTGACTTTTTGCCCGATCTGCCGACTCGACTTTGCCCATTTCAATGTGTAGTTGAGCCGTTCTTTCGGAAACGAGTCCTTCCAAATTAGATTGATAACCCATCAATGCCGTTCTATGCTTTAAAAGCTGTCGAACAGTTATTAATAAGATAATTGTAGTCGCTACCAAGATAGTAGAATCGAGTATGACATCATCCATTGTAGGAATTGCGTACACCGATTTGATTATGCCTAATTGAGCGAAAAAGTAAAAAGTAAAGTTAAAAGCGACACCTACTAAAGTAATGGTGAAGAGAGTACGCCAGCTAAAGAAAACTGATCCAATGACGAGAGCCAAGTAAAAAAGGTCGGTTAGTGGATCGTAGATTCCAGTTTTTAACAAAATTACAGCCGAGATTGTTATCAAGCTAATCGTAGAAATAAATATTCCAATCGCTAATTTTTCTTGACCTTTGTTTATGTAGTAATAGGAACTTAGAAAGGATAGATTGGCAAAGGCTGATAGGCCTGACGCAATAATCATCTCTTCAGCGTTGAAGATTTCTTCTGGCTTTAGACTTATGATAAAAGCTTCCCAAAAGTAATAGATTGTTAACCCAAATGTTACTAATAAGCCGATTTTGAATGTTATATTCAGGTAACTTATTAAATCTATATCTGGATTTTCATGGGGGGGGCGCATTTAAGCATTTTAAATTCAGGCATTATGGACTGTATATAGTCCATAATGCCTGAATGTTCGTTAGCCCTATGGATGAAGATGCCACTTTTGGTTTCACGCTATCAAGCTGGCAAACTATCTAATTCGGGTTAAGGGTGTTACTGATGATCTTCTTGCTAAACTGAACCGCCAACATTTTCGGCCGGGTAAAAGATTTCTAGGCGGGGTGAATTGCAGGTGAGCGATAGGCAGATTTGGCCAGTGTAGGTTATGTTTGATGGTATGAACACAAGAGACTTGAATAAACCAAGCCTCTTGCATATGGAATTCAATTTTGAACTTATTAAAAGCCCGATTTCTAATTAAGCTTACTTATCGGTTAAAAAAAACGAACCAGTCGGTTCTACTCCAGCAAACGGCCTGCCACTTCGATTTCTTTGTCATCGATCCAGCTTTCAAGTTCAAGCGGCAATGGAGCTACATCCCATTCTTGAATCACTTGGTCCCCTTCATCGTTTAAAATGACGATGAAGTTTTTGGTCAATGC
This sequence comes from Anaerolineae bacterium, assembly GCA_045105475.1. Classification (GTDB taxonomy): domain Bacteria; phylum Chloroflexota; class Anaerolineae; order Promineifilales; family Promineifilaceae; genus WTJY01. The sequence goes on along the minus strand of JBGCDP010000082.1, from coordinate 20,954 downwards.
TGGGTCAAGCTCAGGGTAGTCGCTCCGGTTGTGGGCGCCACGGGTTTCACGTCGCTCGATTGCACAACGGATCGTCGCTTCAGCCGAATCGAGTGAGGAACGCAGGTCAAGGGCTAGGGCCAAATCTTGATACCCTTCGCTCGACGGCCGGACATCGAGATTAGCCGTCGCCTCCCGGATTTGGTTTAACTCGTCCAAGCCGGTAAACAAGCTTTCTTCGTTGCGGACTACACCGCAGTGGAGCCACATGATATTACGTAGATTGCGTTGTAATGGGCGGGCCATCTCTGTGCCGGGTTTGATGAGTTGGTCAAGATCCTCATGTGCCGCTTTGATCACACTGTTGTTCCGATGCTGATTAGCAAGATTCTGCGAATGATGCGCTGCATGTTCACCCGCAATCCGGCCAAATACAACCGTTTCGCCTAGCGAGTTTCCGCCTAACCGATTGGCTCCATGCATACGACTAGTGATCTCACCGGCCGCGAATAAACCCAACACCGCTGTTGCGTGTGTGTCAGGGTCAACCACAACCCCACCCATCGAATAATGTGCCGTCGGGGCGACTTCCATCGGTTCTTTACTAATGTCCATCAATTGATGCTCCAGAAACTGTCGATACATGCGCGGCAGTTTTTCGATGATAAATGCTTTGTCACGATGGCTAATATCGAGGAATACGCCCCCATTCGGCCCGCCTCGACCCTCAGCTATCTCTGTATAGTTTGCCAGAGCAATGCGATCTCGGGTTGAGAGTTCTTTCCTATTGGGGTCGTATTTTTCCATGAATCGCTCCCCTTTTGAGTTGAAAAGCCGTCCACCTTCCCCTCGAACCGCTTCCGTGACCAGCGTACCGGCAATTGCCTCCGGTGCGACCATGCCGGTTGGATGGAACTGTACAAGCTCCATATCGGCCAATTCAGCCCCAGCTTGTAGAGCCAAATACATGCCGTCGCCGGTATTTTCATCACGGCGTGATGAGCTTTTACGCCATAAGCGGGTGTGACCTCCGGCTGCTAAAACGATAGAGTCAGCCAAGTAGACGGTCCGTTCACCCGTATGCAGATTAAATGAAAACGCCCCAAAACATTGCCCGCCATCGACTAACAGCCGGGTGACATATTGGTTTTCATGAATAGGGATATTTAATTCATCAACACGGTCAGCGAGGCCGTATAAAATCGCCCGGCCGGTGTAGTCGCCGACGTAGCAGGTGCGCCGATAGGTGTGTGCCCCGAAGTAGCGTTGGTCTAAATCACCATTCTCGTTTTTAGCAAAATCAACCCCATAACTGACCAATTCTTCTATCGCTTGGGGAGCGTTTTTCACCATGACTTCCACGGTGCGTGGATCGCACAGACCGTACCCCTCTTTAAATGTGTCAGCGAAATGTTGCTGCCAGCTATCTTCAGGATCATTGGTGCCTAAAGCGGCATTGATGCCTCCGGCCGCTAACACGGTGTGTGCATCGCGCTTTAAGCTTTTGCCAACGATGACAACATCGCTGCCCGCTTCGTGCGCCGCAATGGCCGAGCGCAATCCGGCCGCGCCAGAGCCGATGACGAGTACATTGGATACGTGATATCTGTGGTTGGGTTTGTTCATGAGATTTTAGTTGGTGTGTTTATGGATGCGAGCATTTGATAGTTGTGGCTCGCTATCCGGTGTCTACTGGTTGTTAAAATGTTGAGCAATATGGTAAGGGAACTATTCAGGTTGTGGTTAGGGGCTATCGGCTGTAGGGTGCTATAAGATAAACTTATGACTATGAATGCCATTACGATTCAGCGACTCCACATTTTTTTAGCCGTGTGCCAGCAGGGAAGCTTTAATAAAGCGGCCGATATTCTGTTTATGTCACAGGCGGCCGTGAGCCAGCATGTCCAAACATTTGAAGCCGCTATCGGGAATAAGCTATTTGTGCGCAGCCCACGTGGGGTGACATTGACTCCGGCCGGAAAAAAGCTGAAAGAGTATGCGAATCAGATTCTTTCACTTGTGGGTGAAGCTGAAAATGCTGTGATTAATGTAGCAGCACTCAAAGATCAGGTTCTGCGTATCGGGGCGACTCCCGGTTTGAGCGTTTATGTACTCCCAGAGCTTTTACGCCGTTTTCAAACCGCTTACCCCAATATCGGCCTGTCGCTGCATACCTCACTGATTGCTGAATCGATTAGCGAGGTGCTGGCCCGCCGGTATGATTTCGGCTTGGTTGAGGGGCATTTAAGCGATCTCGATATGACCAAAATAGAGTGGGTTGATTTCGATCCGATCAACTATGTGCTTGTTGTTCATCCAGAACATTCATGGGCCACGTCGGGCTCAATCGAGCCAGAGGCATTGACGACCGAGCCGTTTTTGCACCGCCAGCCGACCAGTCGCAGCCGCCGCTGGATCGAGACGGCCTTGGCCGAAAAGGGAGTAACAATCGGCAATTCTGTGGCGACGCTGGACTCACCCGGTGCGATCAAATATTCATTGTTTAGCCAATTGGGCGTTTCGATTTTGCCAGACTATTCGGTTGAGCGTGAGTTGGAGCGTGGGGAGTTGGTGCAGGTTAAGGTTGAGGGGGTCGGTTTGATCCGGCCGGTGAAGTTGATTTGGGAGAAGGGGCAGATTTTGGGGCCGGTGCAGCAGGCGTTTTTGGAATTGGATAGCGGTGATTAAGGTGGGTACAACGGGTCTGGTAACCGTCTTTGTCCACTAGATAGAGGTGTTCATCTCAACTTCGATTACATTCAGATTGGATATAAAAGGCATTTGTATGAGAGTCTATTAGTCGGGAAGCTAAGTTTAATATTTTCATTGATTTAACCTTAAGAATTTAAGCCAAATGGCCTAGGCGTCCTCAGCCATCTCCCTCATGAATTCGCTTTGAAATAATTGTACGATCAACCGCCAGACAAAAATCTTCGATTTAGGTGAAACCAATGAAACTTTTAAAAAACTTAGTAACAACCATTTTTCTCCTCACGTTAACACTTTTACTAGTTGTCCCGACATTTGCACATGGGGAAGATCCCGAAGAAGGTGAACCATCTACACAAGTTGCAGATGAGGGTGATGGCCATGATGATGACGACCCACACACCGAAGACGAAGAGGATCACTCCGGCGAAAGTGACGCCCACACTGAGGAGGGGGATAGCCATAACGAAGACGGTGACCATGGGCATACGGATGGAGAAGATAACCATGGTGACGGATCTGGAAATACTGGCTTTGTCATTGGTGGCATTATCGGCGCAGTTCTACTCGCTGCAGGTGCTGCATTTATGTTTTCTCCCCGGCCGAGTATGCTAGTTTTAATCGGCCTCGCTCTAATCGGAGCAACTGGAGTTATCCACCTGATGGTGGGTGCCAATTGGGGTGACACCCTTCTACTATTAAACGGAATTGGATTTCTGGGGCTAGGCGTTGTTTGGGCAATACCAAATCAAATGATTCCGAATCAAAAACGGATCGTTGCCATTGTGCTAGCGGTTTATACACTCATCACAATATTGGGATATTTCCTCACACACGATCACTATGACTTCGTCGCTATTTTAACCAAAGTCATCGAAGTTCCATTGTTAATTATTTTGGCAATTTCGGTATTCTCATCAGAGAAAATAAACACAGATCTTGAGCATGGCTAAGAAAAAAGGTAAAAAAAGCAGCTCAAGACAGAGCACTAAACGATTTGGATTACCAACTTGGGCATTCGGATTAATCTGCGGGGTCATTTTGCTACTTGTGTGGGGTGCTTGGAGTGTCTCACGTAGCAATGAGTCGCTTGAGATTACAGTTAATTCGCAGATAGTTTCGGCCGAAAGTTTGCAAACTGGTCAAATGGTTTATGTCCAAAACTGTGCATCCTGCCATGGTGAAAGTTTAGAAGGTCAACCCGATTGGAAAATTCCAAACGATGACGGCACGATGAAGGCTCCTCCTCACAACGAAGATGGACATACGTGGCACCATGATGATGCATATCTCTTTGAACGAATTCGGTACGGGACTCAAACATTGGATGCAGTTACCCAAAGTCAAAGCAATATGCCAGCATATGATGGCGTGTTGACAGATGAAGAAATCAAGTCAGTATTGGCGTATTTAAAAAGCACCTGGCCACCTCATATTCAAGAGATGCAATCTCAACGCTAAATTGGAGCAAAAGATGAAAAAAGCTTTTTTATCGGTGATCTTTCTGATTTTTGCCATATTTACTATTGGCTGCAGTAATTCAAACGCCAATATTGAATCTAAGCAAAGCGATCAGTCCCCTACCGATATTGAAATTATCGGTCCAGCATTTGTGCTGTTTTTCACCAAAAACTGAGCCCCCTGAGAAGAATTTGCACCCATCGTGAATGGGTTAGAAACTCAATATGGCTCAGAAATAAATTTCTATCGGTTTGATGCAAACCGATCTGAGAATCAGCTATTACAAAATTCCCTTCAGTTGCGCGGACACCCCTCCGTTGCTGTGATCAATCAAAGCAATGAAGTTGTTCAAAGACTTTTTGGTGTCCAGCAAGAGGAAGCTTTAGTCCCTATTTTTGAATCACTTGTTGAGGACAGATAGGCGAAGCTAGTAAGAATAGTGAACAATGGTCAAAAATAAAATGATCCAAGCCGTATTAGCCGATGATCACGCGATGGTTCGGGCCGGTATAAAGCAGTTTGTTGAAAAGACAGATGAAGTGTCTGTGGTGTATGAAGCTCTGAACGGGCAAGAGGTATTAGACTATCTTTCCGTCAAATATCTGGATATCGATGTCGTTGTTTTAGATATTAAAATGCCTAAGCTCAATGGCATTGAAACGACCAAAGTAATTCGAGAAAGCTACCCTGATATTGGGGTATTAATCCTTTCAGCCTTTGATGATGATCCCTATGTGACGGCCGTTCTCTCTGCTGGTGCACATGGGTACATGCTGAAGTCAGCTACCCCGCTTGAGCTTATTTCTGCTATTAAATCGATCAAAGCAGGCCAGTCAGCCCTTTCACCCGCCATCGCTCAAAAAATTATGGTCCAGTTCACACCGGGTAGCTCCATGTCACTTACGGAACGAGAAGTTGAAATGTTGCTGCTATTAAAAGAAGGCAAAACAAATAAAGAAATTGGTTTGGAGAAAGAAATTAGTAGCCGTACCGTTCAGAGCCATCTCGCAAACATCTATCGCAAACTTGATGTAGCGAACCGTACTGAAGCACTGAGTAAAGCCACAAGCTTAGGCGTCATTCAAATTTAGCCTTGATAAAACGCATCTTTTCCCTCCAGTCTATCCCGCTAATTTTCCTACCAATCATGGTAGTCATTATCAGCTTTGCTTTATGGAGTGTTTTGCTACATCAAAATGAGATGGAGCAGTTGGTGGTTGAGCGGAATTTTCAAGAAGCTCGAGTAGGGATGGAGCTATTGAATAGCGATGCTGAAAGGTTAAAGGCACTTGATGGCCCTGACTTACAGCGATTTTTAGAAGAAAAACTCAGTTTGATTAACACGCTTGATACTCAGCAAGCGTTTATCATTGTTGACCAAAACCGGGAACTGCTTTTTTACAATGGAGCCTCTCATTCGACACAGACTGTTTTGGACCATGCGGGGATAGCTGAGGCTTTGGCAGGTAAGTCGGGATCTATTATTCAAGAGTTCCCCAATACAATCCATCTTATTTCTTACGGTCCGATCAAATCGTTAGGTTGGGCGTTTGTTGTTGAAGAAACATGGCAGGGAGGCCGCTTATCTTGGCTTAACTTATCCTTCCTCGTGCCGCTATTGCTTATCCCGTTAATCCTTATATTTTTCGCCTTTATGTGGGGTGGAAACCGCTGGATATTACGGCCACTATCGATCTTGAACAAATATGCGCAATGTGTCGGTGATGGACAATATGATGAACGATTGCCATTTGTTTCAGGCATCGATGAAATCAATGTATTGCACAGTGAACTTAACCGGATGGTCGATAAATTAAGAGAGAGTCAAACATCGTTAAGAAACTATGCATCAGCGATTCAAACAGGACAAGAAGAAGAGCGAAAACGACTGTCCCAAGAGCTGCATGACGACACGATCCAATCTTTGGTCCATTTAGATCAGCAGGTTCAGCTAATGGATATTCCGGATCAATCTACACTTGCATTAAGAACTCAAATTGCCAAAATCTCTGTCAATTTGCGCTCGATGATTCAAGACCTCCGGCCGTCTTACTTAGATGAGCTTGGATTAGTCCCGGCCATTGATATGTTGACCCGCAATTTAAGTGCTAATCAGCCTAAAACGGTGATTTCATTTCAGATCGATGGAATTCCACGCAGATTGCCATCGGACCATGAGCTTGTGTTTTACCGTGTGGCGCAAGAAGGGTTGAGCAATGCGGTTAAACATGCGAATGCAACATCAATTCAAGTTAATTTGATCTTTAATGGGCAAACGGCCGAATTGAAAATTCGGGATGATGGGGTTGGAATCTCGTCTGATATTCTGGAACAAATTGAAGGGACATTTGGTTTAAGAGGGATGCAAGAAAGGGCTTTGAGTATAGATGGGGAATTGAAAATCAGTTCATCAACCGAAGGGAGTTTGATTAGTCTCATTACCACAGATAAAGACCTTTAAGAAATTTGCTAAGCCTGCCATGGCGTACGCCATTTAGCGGATTTACTCATCGGAGTATAGTTGTATAATCGAACTAAATTAGTTGCATTATCGAACTAAGCACTATGAATGAAAAACAATTAGAAGAACAAATCATCGCTTTTGTGCGTGCATTTGGGCTACACAAAAATGAAGAGACGCCATGCGGCAAGCCAATTAGCGTAGCAGAAGCTTATGTCTTAATGGAGTTATCAAGAGATATTCAACTGCCACAGTTGGTCTTAGTCAAGCGACTGAACTTGGCGAAAAGCACGGTCAGCCGCTTGGTTCAACAAATGCTCAAAAGAGGCTGGCTTGAACGGGAACGTAGTGGTGAAGACGGTCGGGTTTGGCTCTGGCAGTTAACATCAAAAGGCAAAAAAATCGCTTCAGAAGTGGCAGAAGCTCGAAGTCAGAAATTTGAGCATATTATCGGTCAAATCCCCGAAAGCTCTCAAGAATCTGTTTTAAAGTCACTAAATATTTTAGTGGAGGCAATCCATGGAACTAATAAAAAGTAATCGTCCGAACTTAACCCTTTTGCTTATCGTCATTACGACAGCTGTCATTGGGACCGGTCTTCTTTATAGCTTTGATTGGATTGCAATGAAGAATACAGTCCATACAGAAGGGGCGGTTCACACAAACGATATGGACCATCGGGAAATGCATGGGGATCGACAGCAGGAAGTGGCCGAAAGGGGGCTAATGATTATGCCTTTTGACCTCGATAGGTCAACCCATAATTTTGAAAAAGCCCCTTTTGGTGGTATTCAACAAGTTGTGTCTGATGATGGGGATTTATCTCAAATCCAATTGATACAATCTCACTTAATTGAAGAAGTCGAACGGTTTCAAAACGGGGATTTTGATGACCCTGCTATGATTCATGGGGACGATATGCCAGGGTTGACCGAGCTTCAAGTCGGTTTTCAAGATATTGAAGTTGTTTATGAATCTATGCCAGATGGTGGAAAAATTATTTATTCTACGGTTGATAATGAGCTAAAAGATGCGATTCATGTATGGTTTGAAGCGCAATTGTCTGACCATGGTGTACATGCGACAGGCAACTAGTGCTTCCTTTTTCCTCGTCGCTGTCTCCAAGATAGTTCCATACCAAATAAAAAAGGCCCCGCCGAAAAATTCGACGGAGCCTAATGGATAAGAGCCTGGTGAAACCCTTATCCGGAAAGGGAAAAAGGAAAAATTCGGGTGCTTTCCCTTCCTTAGTAGTGATCAGTAAAAAGTAATCAGTGACCAGTGGAGGGCGCCAAACTGATCACTAATTACTAAAAACTGATTACCTTGAGCTATGGCATCCGGACGATACCACCACCCCAAGTTGAGTCACCAGAGCTTACCCAGACGGTACCTTCAGCATCTTTGAATACGCCTAGCATATATTCGGCCGGGAATTCATCGCGGTTCATAAAGGTCCAGCCGCTGTCTGGGCTGTAGCTATAGAAGCCTGCGTTGTCATCACCGTTGCGGTCGGCCGTCACATAAATCTCGCCAGTCTCTTGGTCCACAAAGATGTCTCTGACAGAGCCGGTCACATCATCTTCTACGCTGAGTTGATCACCATCGAAGTACATCAACCCTTCTGATGTTCCCATCAATACCGTGTCAGGATTTAAGCCCAACGACTCACTGCCATTTTCTAAAGCGGCGAGTACGGCCGTTGAGTTGCTGCCATAGGCGATGAAATCTTCATCAACTAAAGATGTCCAAGTGTCACCAGTAAGTTGAACCAACCCTTCGGTGGTTGCGGCGTACACATTGTCACCCACGGCGAGTAAGTCACGGATATTTCCGATCTCCCAACCTTGGTCGATGCCTACGGCCGTGACCGTTTCACCATCTACTCCAATTGTTGAGTACCCTTCGTATCCACCTAAGTAAACGGTGCCGTCAGAGCCAAGTGCAATTGCATTAATCGATTCATCAAGCAATCCGTTGTCATCGGCCGTGTATTCGACTACTTTTTGGCCATCAAACTTCTGAACTCGCCAGCTTGTGGTGAACCATAGCGTCCCATCGGCCGCTTCAACCATGTCATTCGCATAAAGTCCGTCAGGTTGCGTCCACTCTTCAGCCATAATGTCCGTGTTGACCAATTCCCAGCCGGTTGACCAGATCTTGCCATCACTTGTTTGGTAGAAATTTGTGAAGTAGTTATGAGGCGTCTGCCCATCCAGAGTATAAGCGGTCCAAGCTGAACCATCATAGTAGGCTGCGCCGTTGCGGCTCGAGTGAACCAAGAACGACCCATCCTCTAAGATGTCAAATCCTTCAATGCTTGCATCGTTGTCTAGACCTAAATCGGTCACATCCCATTCTGTGTCACAGGCACCTGTTTGGGTGTTGAATTGACATAGATCAGAGTTGAACGCTGCCCACAGTTGCCCATCGGCCGTAAATTCGATGTATTCAGGTCCCCAAAATGAGATGGCGTCTGAATTGTCTTTGTTGAATAGCTCAAACGATTCAGGCGCTAGCCCGTCACCGGTCTGGTAATAAATACCTTCGCTTGAAGCGATCCATAAGGTACCGTCTGGAGCGATTGCCGCATCGGTAATGTCATCATCCGGCCATGTCCCTTGATCTTCACCCAAAATCGTAATTGAGTTGTCAGGAGCGATAATCGAAACTCCTTGATAGCTAGATGCCCAGACATCGCTGCCAACTTGGAAGAAGTCATCAAAGGTAAATGAGGCTAAACCGCCTTCATCATCTTCAAGCTGTAACTGATCGCCTGAATTCAGATCGATGATCAGCATATCGTCATAGTCGAGATAGAGACGGCCGTTTTCGGCATCACAGTGAATCTCAAAAATGCGGGTGCTGTCTTGGCTAAAGCCAACCAAACTGCCAGATTCCCAGCTGTCAGACGCTGCATCGTAAACAAGCAGCCCTTCATGAAAGCCGACGATCAGACGTTCTTCGCCATTAATAGGGCAAGTGGCCAAGCTATAAGTTGAGATGTTTGGTAGTCCATCAAAGTGGGTGTATTTACGCCCTTCGCCGGTTGCCATGTCATAAGCAACGAGGCCACCATTTCCGGCCGTCCATAACTTGCCATCAAAAATTTTGGCATCACGCACGTAATTCCCATTGCTGTAAAAGACCGGCTCCGTCAGGAATGGTTCGGGTGTTGGGGTCGGTTCAGGGGTGTTTGTTGGCTCAGGTGTTGCTGTTGGGGGAACCTCAGTTGGTTCTTCCGGCACAGCTGTTGGTTCTTCTGGTACAGCGGTCGGTTCTTCAACGACTTCAGCTACCTCTTCTACTTGTTCAACTGCTTCAGGTTCTTCAGAAGGGGGTGCTTCATCTGATCCTCCACAGGCCGCTAATACACCAGCGATTAGCAAAACAAATACGAATAAATTGAACTTCTTAATGATATTTCTCCTTTTCCCATCGGGCCGAATTTAATAGACGGGCCACTTGCATCAATGTGAGCTTGGGAAATTTATTGATAGAAGAAGTATAGGTTGGAACTCAGTTATTCGTGTCTCAATTGAAATGTAAAATGTCTCATCTAAGCTGCTGCCGTTGGGTGAGACAGGCTCAGTTTGCTTTGGAAATTGCTATGTAGAGCTCCATGAGCCTGTCGAAGGGCGGCTGGCTATTATTTAAACCAAGGCTTGATAAACGGCCGTCCGGAACTCTTTTCGTATCGGGTAGGTCATTGAGGGGGCACATTGGGCCATCATGATACTGACCATCCCTTCGGCCGGGTCTACGATGTGATAGGTTTCTGCGTAGCCACCCCAGCCAAAATCACCAATAGATCCCATCCAACCACCGGCCGCAGGATCTTCCATCACTTTGACGCAGACCCCATAGCCAAAGCCTGCAAACGGCTCAGCCCCTTCAAACGCCACCGGCCTTTGTTGAGGCTCTAGCGCGTTAGAGCGCATGAACTCAACTGATTTTCGCCCTAGAATTCGATTGCCATTTAGTTCGCCCCCGTTTAGCAAACATTGTGTAAATCGATAATAATCAAGCGGCGTTGAAAGCAATCCACCCCCGCCTCCTTCAAATTTTATATCTGACCCAAAGCGGGTCCATTCACCCTCTGTTTTTTGTAAAATCGGATCTTCCCCAACGTGATACAGTGCTGCTAGCCTGTCTTCTTTTTCAGGATCAATACGGAACGATGTGTCGACCATTCCCAATGGCTCAAAAATGCGATCTTGCAAAAACTCTCCATAGTTTTGTCCTGAAAATATTTCAATTAAGGCACCTAAAACGTCCATCCCCATGCTGTAGTGCCATTTCTCCCCTGGGTGATAGCGTAGCGGCATTTTGGCTATGTCTCGCGCAAACTCGAGCGTTGTGTGGTCAGACCGGCCGATGTTGGCCTCTGCATACATATTGGCTACCGGATGATCGCTGAACAACCCGCCGTAGGTCAACCCAGAGGTATGTCGATACAGATCCTGAATCGTCATTGGCCGGATGGGGTCAACCAGCTCCCCATCTTGCCATACTTTGACATCGGCAAATTCAGGGATGTATTTGCTAACCGGATCCATGACATGGAACCAACCTTCTTCCAAAGCGATCATCAGCGCAGCTCCCGTAATTGGTTTTGTCATCGAAAAGATGCGGAAGATAGTGTCAAGCTCCATTTGCTTTTGGCTGTCTAAATCTGCGTAACCGTGTGTTTCTAGATGGATGATCTCACCCTGTCGGGCAACTAGCGTTACCATCCCAGCCATTTTGCTGGAATCTATGTAGCGTTCCATCAGTAAGTTGATTCGGTTCAGTCGGCCCGGATCAAAGCCGTGGTCTTCAGGATTACCAGTTATTATCATCATATTTCTCCAAAAATAGGATGATAAGCTAACTTTTGAAGCAGGCCAAGCCAATTGCCTGTAGCTTCAGGGGCTATATTTGCTGGCTTACCTTCCCACTTGCCCATTCTTGAAAACTTTGCTCGTTCAACTTCACAATTTCTTGTTTTGATCGGCGCTGGAATTCATCGAGAATCTCTGTGTAGTTTTCGAATGATGATGCCATGAAGCTCTTGATTAGCTTTCCCCCATCTCTGATCACAAAGTTAATCGGGGCGCCACCTGTACGTTTGCGAATCATGTAGGCCTTAAACCCTCGGTACGGAATGGGAGGAACGTAAATGCCTAATCCGATAATATCGGTGTAGTTGACTGTTTTGCGGCCGAAAAAAGTTGAAATTTTGGCAGAATGCTCCCCTATTGTGATTTTGGCTCTTTGGGCAAACAAAATAATCCAAAGCCCAACGGCCACAAAAGCGGCCCCCATAGTTAGTAAAAGCCAAGTATCAGGATCTTTGAACGGATCACTTTCAGTTAGCCTCACCATTATAAATAGCAAACCCATTCCTAGAAAGAAGCCACCACCTATGCGGAAAACGGTGCGGGCACCTGAATGAAAATAAAATTCTTTTTGTGATGACATAGATGTTCACACTCCTCGCCAAATGACTTTCAGATGTCGAAGATCATCTTAGTGCATCTAGTAGGAATGCAGAGTTCCATAATCTAACGAATTAGTCCCTCCTTATCTCGAATTGAAACAAAAAAGCCCCAATTGCAACGTTGCAATTGGGGCTTTTTTATGATTGTTTCCAGTAGCGGCCAAATTGATGGCTGCTAGCTGAACACGCACAGCTAAATTAACCTAAGCGTGATTTGAATTCAGCTTCTAGAGCAGGCAAAACCTCGAAGAGGTCGCCAACGATTCCGTATGAAGCCAAGCCAAAGATCGGTGCATCAGAGTCTTTGTTGATGGCAACGATCACTTTTGAGCTACGCATTCCGGCTTGATGCTGAATAGCACCAGAGATACCGCAAGCGATGTAAAGGTCAGGGCTAACTGTTTTACCTGTTTGACCCACTTGGTGTGAGTAATCGATCCAGCCAGCATCTACGGCCGCACGCGATGATCCCATCGCTGCACCCAAGGTGTCTGCTAATGATTGAACAGGAGCAAACCCTTCAGGGCCACCTACACCACGGCCACCAGAAACGATGATCGAGGCATCAGTTAAGCTAACGCCACCTTCTTTTTGGCTGTAGCCCACTACGCTTGAGTCGCCAGCAGAGCCAACAGCCGCTGCTGCAGTAGCTGAGCCACTTCCGCCGGTTGATTCGGCCGGTGGTAGGGCACGGTTACGGGTCGTGATGATCTGTAGCCCTTCAGGAACAGAAACGTCAGCCAATAATTTGCCAGCGTAAACGGTGCGGGTCGCAACAACGCGGCCACCGTCAACTTTGACTGCGATCGCATCTGCCATTACGCCTGCGCCAGTGTCAGCTGAAAGCCAAGAACTCATGTCGCGGCCTTCAGTTGAAGCACCTGCAACAAATACGCTTGCGCCGCCATCTTGTACAGCTTTGGTTACGTTAGGACCGTATCCGTCAGCGGTGTAATGCTCTAATGAAGCATCATCAATCGCAACAACGCTGTCTGCGCCTAAGTCAAATGCAGCTGCAGAGATAGCGTCTACACCGCTACCAATGACCAAGCCGGTAACAGATGAGCCGAGGTCGGCCGCAATTTTGCGAGCTGCACCCAACGCTTCTGAACTGATGCTGGCCATCTCGCCATTTTGGTTTTCAATATAAACAAATACGCTCATATCACTTTCTCCTCATACAGACGGTCAACCAATCCTTTAACCTGCGCGCCTAAATCTCCAGACATAATTTCAACAGCACCTTCGCGTTGTTCAGGCGCGTAGATGGTGCCCCAATTGACGTTGGTGCTCCCTTTTACTTCTACACCTAGCTCAGCTAAGTTGGTGGTTGGGACTGTGGCTTTGTTCGCTTTGCGAATACCCATAAATGATGGATAACGTGGCTCGTTGATTTCGCGTACAACGCTGATGACAACTGGTAAGCTTGCGCTTACTTCTTGTACGCCACCTTCAAGCATGCGCTCAACGGTAATTTTGCCATCTGCAACAGATTTAATTGCAGAAACATAAGTGAGTGGGGTCCAGCCAAGTTTGCGTGCAACCATGACAGGGGTTACACCACTGTCACCGTCAATCGCTTGCTTGCCGCACAGTACGACTTGTGCATCGCCAATTTTTTCGATGGCGGCCGCTAATACGCTAGCATTGTCGTTTGCGTCTAAACCTGCAATCGCATCATCAGCAACTTGGAATGCTTCGGTGCAGCCCATTGCAAGGCTGGTGCGTAAAACATCTACAGCACCCTCGGGTCCGGCCGTAAGCGCAACCACGGCCGTAGCGCCATGATTCTCTTTTAGACGAATCCCTTCTTCTACACAATATTCATCCCAAGGATTAACGACATTAGGTTTGCCGCTCCCGGTATCTTCCCAGCTAACGACATTATCAGCGACGCTAAAAGTTGCTGTTGTGCTGGGGGTTTGTTTAACACAAACGATTACTTTCATTAAAACGACCTCCGTTGCAAAGAGACAAAACGGTGAATTTCAGCAAAAAACCGAAAACATCCGTTTTTGGTAATGGGAAAAAGATTTTGATTAGATTGATCCAATCTAACCGGCTGGAATTTTATCTTCTTTGGCTCAAGAAATAAACACTTTATGTCTTGTGTTTACAAATTCCGACCAAATTGGCCTAGCCTTGATGCAAAAAAAGCAATATTCGAAGGAAAAATTCCATAATCTGCATTGGGAATAGCATTTTAGTGCTCAATTTGTAATTAGGTCACATTGCAAGGATATTCAAACAAGCGTTTGATAAATTTGTGTCTGATATGAATCATCCTGGATGTTTTTTTCAGGTATAAAATATTCGCCAAACTGAACAAAACAAATAGGAACAATGGAGAAAAGTTATGTGGAAATGGATAAAAAAAATTTTGCTGACGTTGCTCGCCTTAATTTTATTGCCCATGTTAGGACTTGCTGCATACATTGGGTTTGACGCTTTGGTCGCAGAGAAAGCAACCGACTTCACCAATGTGACATATGAAAATGCAGATGGCTTAACGCTTCATGGTTATTTAGCTGAGCCAGAGGGTGAAGGGCCACATCCATCAATATTGTTGATTCACGAATGGTGGGGCTTAAATGCAGGCATGCCTATTTTAGCAGATGCGTTGGCAGAGCAGGGGTATGTTGTGCTAGCGGCCGATGCTTATCGCGGCAAACTTACCGATAAGGTCCCACGGGCACTGTTTCTACGCCTAACCACTCCAGATGATGAAGTACGCAGCGATCTTGATACCGCCTTGGATTGGCTTCAAGCCCGGCCGAATGTTGACCCAGAGCGAACCGCTTCGATGGGCTTCTGCTTTGGCGGTGGCGAATCGCTACAGCTCGGCTTGCGGCAGTCTGAGCGCCTAGCCGTGACTGTGATTTATTATGGTGCGGTTGTGACTGACCCAGATTTGCTTAAGCCTTTTACGGACGGCAAAGCGGTACTAGGTGTTTTCGGTGAAGTTGATCAGCAGATTTTTGCAGACGACGTGCTTGAATTTGAGGCGGCGTTGAACAGCTTAGACATTACCAACGAAGTGACGCTTTATCCAGGAATGGGGCATGGTTTCTTGACTGAAGAAAACTTTGACGAGCCAGGCACCCCTGGTGATGCTTGGCAGCAAACGATCTCCTTTTTGGATGAGAACTTAAAAAATCGGTAGGTTGAATTTGCTGTGAGGTAAAGAGAAACAAAAACGGCCGGATCGCAATCACGATCCGGCCGTTTTTTGTTTTATGGACTAATGAGTCCTATCACTATTTCCTAGAGCCTGTCTATTCAGGGTCAACAAATGGAGCAATATACTGAATGGTTGAGTCATAATCGATTCCATTGATGACGTGACCAATTGGGACTCTGACGATAAATGGTCCAAATGGATCGCTGCTGATCGACTTGAGCCTTACATCATCTCTAAATACAGTATTCCCTGAAAGTCGGCCGGAAAATTGATAGAGGCCTGGCTTTGCGTTTCCAAGATGGACACATTGGGTATATGTATTCAGATACGCTGCATTGCTACAGTCAAAGTCACGACCACCAGTTGTTGTCAACATCAGTAGCACATATTCAGTGGGTACCCAAGCATATGCTGGATCAGTTGTCGACACATATTTATCGATATACATCATGCAATCGCCTGGGATAAACGCGTTCAGCGTCGTACAGCCAGGTACGCTAGAGATCCCTGCCAAATCGAGATTTTCTGCATAGCGGCCGGCTTCAGGCGGTGCGGTAGATTTATTACCCAAAGGAATGTTTACAGGGTTACCATCGATGTCTCGAATTGATCTGGTTTCAACAAAATTAAAGACTGAACTGCTGACTGAATCAGCTACTCTAACGGTAGCAGAAACAACCGAGAAGTTTTGGAATAAAAATCCGCCTTCAATAAAGTGCTGATTGTCTGAACAAGAAGCGCCTGGTGGATTGTTGCCAGCGGCCCATGTAAATGTGTTCGGATCATAGAACTGGTAGCAATATTCAGCCATTAGGCGGGGAGCACTTTCTACCTCTGCGCCAATTGACAGCCACAATGGAACCTGAATCGGGTTGATTAAGTTATCGGGCGGCTGTTTATCAAATTCGGTTTCATTTGGAGTTACAAAGCTAAGCGCATCATCATCAAATTTTGCGTGTGAGAAAGTTGATAAGCCGGTTTCTGCTTCACCCAAATAGACCCATCGTTTTGAAATATCGAGGGTGCTGGTTACTTCGTTATTATCTGGCTCTCGATCAGAATAAGTTGTGCTGACTTCAACGGCCGCGACAATATCGTCTGGATAATGCTTTCCAGGAACCCGTGCAGATACCCGAACCACAACTGGAATCGTTTCGCCTAAATCTATCTGTTTGGATGGATCTAAATTACAGACAACATGTTTATTATCGGCCGTTAATGCACAGGTAAAGCTTGGGTGCGTATAGTCGATTGTAATGTTGTCTAAAGGTGTACTATCAAGCGGTTCACCTACTTCTCGCTCAACCGTCTGCAACGTGAGTGTGATTGTCACGTTGTTAGGGGCTCTGTAAAAATCATTGTCATCATTGTTTGAAATACCCACATCATAGACAACGTTTTGCTCTAGCTGAACCTCATCTGTATCAGATGCGTCTACCGCATCTACACCCTCTGGTCTCACGATAAGTGAAGGTTCTAAGTCGACCCAGCCGCAATTCTCTTCAAGGTATTCACGTAATCTTGTAGTTAGGTCACTTGTTGTGCTGACGGCAACATATTCACCACCGGTGACATTGGCTGCTTCTTGAAGAGGCAGTACGTTAAATCCAGACCCAACATTTGCTCCCAGGCCTAGTGCGAAAATGCGAGCTGTTGTATTGGCATCAATACTCGCGATTTGAGCATACACCTCGTCAAGGGTGTCTTGTGCATTGTATCCGGTTTGATTTTGGCTAGTTCCAGCAAAGTTTTCCGTCGCTTCACCGTCTGACAGGAATATAATCAGTGATGATCCAGATCCTCCTGGTGGATTGGTTGTGAGCTGCTGCTCTGTAAAGAATAAGCCGCGAGAGATATTGGTCCAGCCACCTGCATTTAGGGTTGTACTAATAGTTGTATTCGCTACGTTTATATCTTGTGTCCAGTCAAGAACAACGCCGGTTCCGCCCGGCCATGAGCTAAATTCGACCACTGATATTTCGACATTATCCTGATCATTGAAGTCATTTAAAAATGAATTGGCATCAATCAAAGAGAGTCTGGCAGCCTCAATTTTAGGAGTCGCATCTAAAGGTGAGAAGGGATTTCCCATACTACCTGATGTATCGACCAAGTAGACTAAATTTAGCCCATCACACTGGAGGAAGTCTTCTTCCGGTGGTTGGTATGGTGATAATGGTGGGTAGATGAGACTCGGTGTCGAAGTTGGAGACGGAGTCGGTGTATTCGTGGGCGTATTTGTTGACGTTGGTGTACTGGTTGGTGTAGATGTTTCTGTGGGTGTACTTGACGGCGTTGGTGTCATTGTCGGTGTCGATGTCTCTGTTGGAGTCAGCGTAACCGTTGATGTAATTGTGCCGGTCATCGTTGGTGTAAACGTCGGAGTCGGGGTTGAGGTGGGAGGGGGAGGCGCGTCCGGCTGGAAGCAGATGTTCCCATAAAAATCAACAGAATCAGGCGGACCTGCACTGTGTACCATTTGGACTTGATATGAGCCCGCATTATCAATATGTGTTGTTGGATTTCCTAAATCAAACCAATAATTTTGAAATCCGTTAAAACTGCCGTTTTTATCCACATATCCACCGATTGGTGAAATGTTTACCCCTGCACTGTTAAATAGGAACGCATCGAATGATTCGTTGTCTTCAAAAACGGAACATTCGGGGCCATCGGCCGCCTGATTCCCTCTTGGAGAACAGTTGGCATCTGGCAAGCCTTCTTTAGCATAGCCAGAGAGTAACAAAGTGCCTGGTTGAGGAATTGAGATTGGATAGGAGACGGTGCCTGTAATTATGTCTTCGTGGGTTCCACTTAGCTGAGTATATCCAGCGGGGCATGATACTTGCGGTTGAGGTACGGGTAAGACTTCAATCTCACACCAAAAGAGGTCGGAAATACCAACACCGTGGCTAATTCTTGAGCTGGATAGATTTGAAGCATTTCCCAGTGTTAGCTCCATTCTTGAAATAGGTACGCTGATGTTAAATTCAACATCGCTTGCAGGGCTTTCGCTAACAGGGTCAAAGCCTGTTCCAGACCAAGTTGCCGGTGAAGAAAAATGAACTGCGCCACCAGCAGAGGCGTATGAACTGGCTGATATCGGTTGTCCATTGGCATCCCACACTCTGACCGTCACTCTGTCTTTGTACAAGACTGAACTATCACCTTCGTGGATTGCGTCTGCGTCAAGATCTTTTAACGAGAATGAGAAATTCTCAATAGGTTCGCTAAAAACAAAAGAAGCGGTTGAGGTATAAATGCCATAATCATTTCGATTTTCAAATTGAATTCCATCTGGACCATCATATGAGCTTGTATAGTCTTCCGCACTCGGCCGGAATCGTCTTAAAATATTGTTTGGATCATTTACTGATAAATCTAAGGAGACATTATTCACAGTAAAACTCTGGCCACCAGCAAAGTTGCCTGTGTAATTAGCAAAGTCTAAATGAGAGACTGTTCCGTAATTACAGCTTGTCGGGGGGGCCAACTCAACTACGGCCGGGGCTCCTGTCGTAAATTCAGCCGCACTCAATGGGCTTTCACTTAACGAAGGCATAAACATGACAAGCGTCATGAAAATTAGGAGGCATACAAAAATCGATTTTTGATTTGCAAGCTTAATCATAATATGTTCTCTCTGCTGCAAAGGCTGAAAAATTGCTCAAATGAAACTGTGTTTAAACAGTGGATTGTGATGTTTAATCTATAAAAATTTCGATAGATTGTTACCCAAGTACTATATGCAATTCCGCTTACGCTAGCGCTTGCCTGGATGTGAACAAGGCGTTAGCAGGCACCTTGAAATGGAGTGTAAATTCAGCCCGTTTTCGATGTAATCATTTGCGATTTTGTTGTGAGGTGAGGCCAAATTGTTAAACTTATAGCGGTCGCATCTTTAATCATTAGCTTTAAAGGAGATAAGGAAAATAGGGTCTTTGTACCCATTTCGATTTCTCCCTTCTATAATTTGGCGATATGGGTGGATTTCCGACTTGGACATTAATTGGAATGGGCGTATCAGCTGGGCTAGCGGTTCTGTTGACCGCGTTGGCGTATCTGGCGCAATCTCCAAACTTATTGGTTCGCTTTCGTATGGCGGGCTCAAGGCTATCACAAAGCGGCCGACGCTTAACCGGCTTGGGGCTTGCAGCGACTCTAGTTGCTGGCGGCTTTTTTATGGCCGGTGTGCCTTTAGGTAGTTTAGAACCGACCGCAGATGCTTCGACGGAGGTTGCCGAGCTCCAATCTGATGGCTCAGCAGATAGCGACTCAGGAGTTGATCCAGCGGCCTTAGCTGCATCAAGTGAAAGCGGAGATAACGGGCAGCCTACAGCCGAAAATGGGGCGTTTGGCAGTGAGCCACCTGCCTCTGCAGATTCGGCTACTGGTGAGGAAAGTGAGGGTGATTCAGGCTCTGGTGATGCCTCAGACAATACATCAGGGGCATTTAGTCAGCCTGCACAAGTGACACCGGATTCTGATAGTGGATCATCGGAGGCTGCATCAGCTTCTGCTGCGACAACGGCCGAGCCGACAAATACAGTAGCGCCTTCCGCAACGCCAGCGCCGACTCAAACGCCAACTTCAACCAGCACTCCCCTTCCAACTTCTACGCCAACCGCCACCCCCACTAACACACCTACCCCAACCATGACACCAACCGCAATTAGTGATGATACGATCACTGTCGATTTCGATGGGGATATCACTTGGGTTTATCGTGTTCCTGGCAATCAGCGTCTGGAGCTGGTTGATAATGGTGAGCAGCTTTTACTTGAGTCTGGGCGCGCAATGGTCGTTGGTATTACATGGCAAGAGGTACGCTTGCTCGACGGCCGTCCAGGGTGGATTCAGCTGAACTTTCTTGATTTAGGCGATTCACAAGAATAAATGGGCTAAATGCACGGCTAAAATCGCCTCCCAGTTAATCCAAGTTTACTCTGCTGGACATTGGTTTTTAGGATTGGCTTGGGTGAAGAAAACTAAGCCTCTAGCAGAGCCTTGATGATTTTTTGGTCTGTGACGGCAAAAGCGTAGTTTTCAAGATCGTTGAGTGTCACCCACGCATGATCTTTGATCCCTAAGTGTTTAATCTCTCCACCCTGATATAGAGCGTGCATAGAATGGAGTGTAATTCGAAAATGCGTATAGGCATGTTTTACAATCGTAAATGGATCATCGCCAGCCGTTTGCACTTCGACGTCTAGCTCTTCTTTAATTTCTCGAACAAGTGCCTGTACTAACGTTTCGCCTACTTCAAGCTTTCCACCCGGAAACTCCCATAAACCGCCAAGCAGGCCGTCTAACGGCCGTTGGGCGATCAAAAAGCGCCCGTGCCCAACTTTTTCTTCCCAAATAACCGCTGCTACCACATCATAGTGGGGCGTTTTTTTTCGAGGCGGCTTTACCGGTCGCTCAAGCTGGGTGCCGCGTTGACGAGCCAAGCAGGGATCACGTAGTGGGCACAACAGGCAGCGAGGAGATTTTGGGGTGCAGAGCGTTTGGCCAAGCTCCATCAAAGATTGGTTGTAATCTCCCGGCCGTTTTTGAGCGACGTGGCTTTCGGCAAGCGCCCATAGCTTCTTTTTCGTGGCTGTTTGAGTTACATCATCCGGCAGGTCATGCAGGCGAGACAGGACACGGATGACGTTCCCATCTAGCACCGCAACCGGCTC
>JBGCDP010000081.1:0-3159 GCA_045105475.1 Anaerolineae bacterium | reverse complement strand
TTGTTCTTCCGCTTCCGGTACACCCGAAACGCCAAAATGAAAAACACAACCATACAGACAGCGGCAAAAAGCGGAACGATGATAGCCATCAATGAAACAAAGAATGCGATGACATCTTCAAAAATACTAACCGCCCAGTTCCCTGTACCGACAGAGGCTGTTGTTACCACCGGCCGGACTGTGGCTTTGGTTGCATGTACGCCACCTGCCAGCATAATGCCTAGCACAATCGCGATAATCGGGTTTACATCGGTGATAATGTTGGCTTGAGAAGCAAACATAAGGGCACCAGCGGCCGGTCGGACGAGGGTTTGAACCATGTCGTTGACTGAATCGACGGCCGGAATTTTGTCGACAAATATTTCGACAATCAGCAGAACGGTCAAAATGCCGATCACCCACCAGCTTTCCATCACGTCAAACGGTGCGCTTAAATCAAGCCAGCCGAGGCGACCCAATACCGACACCATGAGCATCGGGATATAGGCGTTTAAACCGGCGCTGGTTGATAAGCCAAATGCACTACCAATTCCAAGCAAAGCTTCCATGAGATTTTTCCTACCAAAGATTTTGGAACGACGATTTACAATTTACGAAGGATCAACCCTTCAACCGTCTTTCTAAAACCGATAACTGAATCCAATACGGATAATTTTGTTCTCAAGTTGTATTTTTTATGAACTTACCGCTACAAAACGATGTCCCATCCCTTCTATTTGGGCTTTAAGCTCCGCAAGCAGTTCGGCCGATGGGCCAGAGTCGTACCCGATATCAAAACGTAACGTTTGTTCAACTTTATGTGAGTCGATGGCGCTAATGTTAATGCCAAGCTCTTCAAACGGCCGCAAGATTTCACGCAGCATGCCGACTTCGTCCTTTTCTGTCAAGATCGAGATTGAGCGTCGTTCAAGATTGGCCAACCGCTCCAGCGTCACAATCCCCTGCATGTTCATTTTCTCGAGATAACCTTCGCTGGGGGATGTGGTTGTGTAGAACTCTTTAAACAGGTGGGTTAGCGTTTCTGGATCACTAAGTGGCACTGACGAAAGCGATGCGGCAAAGCGATGATAGATTTCCCGGCCGCGTGGCTGGTTCATGAGGCGGCCGATAATTGAGGCCGACAGGTCAGGGCTTTGTACTAAAACGCGCCACAGACTCAGATAAAACAGCTTGAAGTTGGCCGTTGCTGCACTGTTGAGCAGATCTAAGTTGGTATTGAGTTCAGCAAATAAATTTGCCACCAAGCGCAAAATTAGATGGGGTACCAACTGGAGCAAACACATCAACTCATCATGTTCAGCCAATGAGTCAAGCGGGTGAATATTCATTTCTGCATGGTTGTACAAGGCTAAGGCAAGCTCGTGAGCAGGCTCAGCATTCCGGCCGTACGGAATCAGCAGCACGTTCTGATTTTTCCACGGCTGATCCGCTTTACACAGCGGATGGGTAGCGCATAAGGACGCACCCGCCTGGTCCAAGCGGCCGAAACTGTCTTCAAGCAAATCTTTGATCGAGCCGTTTTCAAGAATAACGAAGTCGCTCGCATCCGGCCGTTCAGTGATCTGATTCAAGATTTCTGGGATGATTTCGAGCGGAAAAACTGAAATGTAGAGCGTTTTGCACCGCTCTAAAAGTGCGTCGAGGCTCAAGCTATCAGGTAATGATGGGTCAGAAATTAGGACATCAAACCCCATCTCACTAAAGTAGCGGGCGACAAGGCGGCCGATGGCCCCACCGCCGCCGAGAATGCCTATTTCTTTTGTTTGGTGATCATTCGCTAAACTCAAAATCTATCTCCCCATCTGAATTACTGGCTAGCTGAAAGGCTAAGACGCTACTCTGTTTCCAAATCATCAACCGGCTCTTCAATTGACTCTGAGCTATGACCCATATCAAACGGAATGGTTTCACTTAGGTTTTCATGCATCAATACCCGCCTTCCATTCGGATCTTTAGAGAATTCAATCATATCAACAAACTGTGCCCCATACTCAATGTCTTCAGCCCTATAGACATGATTCGCTTGGACCGTTTGTGAAAATGTATCGTCGATTCCTTCAAACGAAGCGACAAAAAAGCCGACTCTTTTATGATAATCTTCCGCGCTCATGCCATAAAAGGGGCTATCCTCATCAACTTCATGAAATACATTCAGCATCAGTGCAAACATTGGCATCTCGTCTCGCACCAACTTAAGAGGATAAAAGCGCCGGATATCATGCCCTTCTTCTGTTTCGGCCGTGATCAGTACACTGAGACGTATCTTGGCGTTGATAATACGGCTACTGGCTCGTTCATTGGCGATGCGAAAGTTGAGGGTAAGTATCCCATTTCGTTTATGAATCACCATCGTGTTGCTAAAGTTAATACGGGCTGACGGCCGGGAGAATTTGGCAAAGATCAGCCCAGTTCCTAAAGCAACAGCCACGAGACCAATAAACGACTCTAATGTGACCAACGCATGAGCCCATGTCGAGTTCGGGCTCATCGAACCGTAGCCGATGGTCGAGAAGGTTTGGACAGAAAAATAAAATCCTTCGGCCCACGTCCCATTACTGTTCACAACAGAATCAGGACCAACCCAGTACAGCGTCCCGAAAACCAGGTTGATAATGAGATAAGCGATAAAACCATAGGCAAACAGTTGCCACCATGAAGCGGCAAGCATCGAGTAGTATGCATCTGTAATAAATGGGATGTTGTATAGGCCAGTGACTTCAAATTCGGGAAGAGGATTTTCGTTCTTAGTTGCAGCTTTTGGTCTGATTCGTTTTGACATTCAGGGATTTTACCTGACGCGGCTATAAATATCCCAATGAACGTAATCGTTCTTCAACTTCTTTCTCATCTTCGGCCGACAAATGGTGATCCTCCCCCAAGTCAAGATCATTCAGACTTTTGTAGGTCACGGCCGGTGCTTGCTCAAAAATGTCGGCCAACACCTTGCCATCCATGTGATCCGGGACAGGCTCACCCAGCAGAGCAAACACCGTTGGCGTAATATCAAGAATACTGGCGGCCGGTTTCGCCAACCCTGCATTTACCTTCGGCCCACTGGCGATAAAAATCCCTTCACTGCGGTGACAGCCGGTATCTCCACGAATCTGATCGGTCACGATTTTGCCGTTGGTGGCAAACAGTGGAAATGCGATCATGTTG
>JBGCDP010000080.1:0-32204 GCA_045105475.1 Anaerolineae bacterium | reverse complement strand
GGAAGCGGTCGAAATTTTAGAGAATTTAGTTGAACCTTGGACAATCCTGAGTGAATCTGGCGAACTTGGGCAATCAACTGTGTTGACAATCAACTATCGGGCGAAATTCGGGATGGGAGCCACCTTAAGGCCACGGCTTCTAGTCTTGCTGCAAGAACGCTTCGCCACGGCAGATATTCACTTAGAAGATTAAACATTTATATTGGAGCCAAGTCACATTAAATAAATTATGTGGAAAAACTCAAAACTTCTTCGTTTAGGAATTGTTGGTACCTTTTTAACCGCCCTATGCTGCTTTACTCCCATTTTGGTTGTATTGCTTGGTTTGCTGGGGCTAGCAGGTTTAATCAGGTATCTGGATTATCTCTTACTCCCTGTATTGGTGATTTTTATAGGAATAACCGTTTTTGCTTATCAAAAATATCCCAACGCAGCCTCTATTAAAAATAAATAAAGGAGAGTCAAAATGAGTGCCTTAATGTACGAGACAGACTTAACGTGTCCCCACTGCCAATTCGTAGAGAAATTAAAAATATCAGCCCATGCGTGACTGGTTTTTCACCCTTGTGCCAGTTGCGGCACAATCATCAAGCCGATATTCGGAGATTGCTGTGTATTTTGCTCATACGGCAAGCACCACTGTATTGGCCAGCAAAAAGCACAGCTGACAGATTAGCTGTTTAATAGCTGGGCGAAATGGAGTAAGACACCTGATGGGTCCCAGACATGTGTGACGAGTGCCCCATACGACTCTTCACGGGGTTGAGTCAAGCGAGCATATTTATAATTTCCGGCCGCAATCACACTCGTTCCGTGTTCCCACCATGCCTGTGCATCCTCAACTAAAATATGCATCATGAAGTTATTGGCCCAATCTTTGTTGTAGTAGTTTTGCAGATAAAAGCGGCAATCACCTAAGCCCAATACAGCTAAGCTATCGTCATCCGATTTCCAATCGGCCGACCATCCCATCGCTGTGTAAAATTTAAACGACTCTGCAAAATTCATCGCAGGCACAAATACTTTGACATCACTCGTATTCAAATTCATCAGACATTCTCCTAAAACAAAAAAGATGTGACACAGAGCGTTTGGACTGTATCACATCTTTTATTTGCTTGTGAATTTCGATCACCATCTTGATTGAGAACAAACTCAATCGAAAATCGTTAATCGCAAATCGTCAATCCACCTATGGAAGCCAAGCTTGCCAAGTAGATTCATTTGCATCAACCCAAGCTTGAGCCGCTTCTTCAACGCTCATACCGTTGTCAACGCTACCCAACATTTCAACCTGCGCATCAGAGCCATAGTTGAAGTTCTTCAAAAATGCATGCACACTGGCATCTTTTTCAGCTAAACCACCACTCAAAATCTTCATGAGTTCATCAGCTGGATAAGCACAGTCGATAGCGGCAGCATCAGCGTAACACTCATCGCTGTAAGCAGGCAATTCAACCTGCGTTAGGTCAAATTTGCTGAAAATAGCATGCGGTGCGTAAAAGTAGAACAAGACAGGTTCTTCGCGCGAGTACGAAGATGAAACTTCAGCCAATAACGCTTCTTCTGAGCCAGCCCAAACCACTTGGAATGGTAGCTCTAAGTTAGAGATAATCGCTTCGTCGTTCTGTACCCAGCTAGGGTCAGCACCGATAAAACGGCCGTTTGAACCAGTTTCAGCCGAAGCGAACATCTCACCTACGGCCGCATCCGTGTATCCTTCCCAAGATGCCAATGATGCATCGCCGTCTACAACATAAGTTGGAACATACCAGCCGATTTCACCCAATGGGCCAAGCTTTCCGCCGTCTTCAACCGTCTTTAGCTCGCCGATATATTCATCAATACGCTCTCCATGACCGGATGGCCACACTTCAAGAACCGCATCCGCATCACCGGCCGCCAACGCATCCCACTGGGCGTTCTCGTCAAGAGCAACTACTTCAACTTCGTTGCCCAGCTCGTTTTCGATGATGATTTTTGCCACGGCCGCATTCAATTCAGAAGCAGGCCAAGGATTCTCAACCAGCGTAATTTTCGCTGATCCCGCACCGCCACCGCAGGCAGCAAGCGCCATCAGTGCCACAGCACCGACGATGAACATAAAGATATTCTTCATTTTTAACATACTCTTTCTCCTATATTTTGTGAGCTCCTAAAAAAACAATAAACCTTGATCAATAGACCTAATTGGCCTTTCAAACAATTTTGTCATTTGCCTTTAACCCTCTAAATGATATATTTTTAAGAACAGTTGTGCTAATAATCATATAACAGAGGAGGAAAAATGATTACTTTTAACGTCAGTTGGCTAGCAATTATCATCGCTACCGTCGTCAATATGGCTATTGGAGCCGGATGGTATGGCTATTTCGCAGAGCCTTGGATGGCCGGGAACGGCTTCACGAAAGAACAAATAGAGGCCAATCCAAGCAACACACCCTATATTGTAGCGGGTGCCAATTCGCTGGTGATGTCATTTGTTTTAGCCAACGTCATCAACTGGACCGGAGCAACCGGCTTGCTAAACGGTCTTCTGACCGGGCTACTCATGTGGGTCGGCTTTACCGCCTTAACAATGGGTGCCAACCACGCATTTGAAAGCCGGAGCTTTACGATGTGGGGCATCAATTCCGGCATGTACATGGTAAGTCTTACGGTAATCGGTGCGATCATCGGCGCCTTTGGCTAAACCAGCGATCGGTCCCGTGCGATATTCAGTAAATCGGTGAGTCAGTGACGTAAAGCTCACCGACTTACCGTATACCACTTACTGGTTCACCATTGCGGCCGATTTTTCCGCCCACGCCTGCGTAATTCGATCAATCGCAATTGCTAGCAACACCATAGCTAAGCCCGCTTCAACACTGCGGCCTAAGTTATCATTTGTGAACCCTTGAATCACTTCTAAGCCTAAACCTGTTGCCCCGATGAGTCCTGCAATAATCACCATCGCCAGAACAAGCAAAATCGTCTGATTAATTCCGACCATAATAGATGATGCAGCCAGTGGCACTTCAACCTTGATCAGCCGCTGCCATGGAGTTGAACCAAACGATTCGGCCGACTCTTTAACCGTTTCATCAACCTGTCGAATGCCTAAGTTAGTTAACCGAATCACCGGGACAATCGCATACAAAACTGAAGCGATCAGCCCAGCCACAACACCACTTCCAAACAGCATGATCACCGGCACCAAATAAACAAATATCGGAATCGTCTGCAAAAAGTCCAATATCGGCCGCAACAGTCTGTCTACTCGATCACTCCTGCTGGCCCAAATGCCAAGCGGAATTCCGAACACAATGCAGATCGTTACCGCCACAATCGTTTGCCCCAACGTATCCATCGCAAACGTCCACATGCCGGTTAAGCCGATAAATAGCAGCATCACCACCACCGCTAGCGTGAGCGGCTTATTGCCCGAACGCCAAGCAAACGCTCCAAAAACCAAAACAATAATCGTCCACGGAACCGTTTGCGATAAAAATTTAGCAAGTGGCAGAAAAACCCAGATGATTAAAAAGTCACGAAATGGGCCGGTCCCTAAACCGGTATTTCCGATCTCGTACAGATTAACCTGCATCCACTTAACCATGTTGTCTACCGGCCGGCTAATGCCGATATTCCAGTCCCGTGGAAACGAATCAATGCCCAAAATTAAACCTAAAATCAAAAGGATAAGAAGCCCTAATCCAGCTGTCACCCAGTAGGAGTGCGGCCGTAGCCCCTGTGGTGATTTAGCCTCAACCCTAGTTCGCAGTGCGGCCGACTTTCGATACACCCAATCGATCCCTTTTTCGACCCGGTTCACCAGACCGATACTTTGCCATGAATCTGAAAATAGGCGAAATCCTTGAAAACTACGCTCCCCACCATATTCAATTTGGCTAAATGCAACGCTAAAACGATCTAGTAAAATCGCTAAAACAACAATCGCCAAGCCACCTTCCAAAGCATCACCCACGCGCAAGCGGCGCAATGCCTTCAGCACCACGTCTCCCAATCCACCACTACCAATGAGGGCGGCTAGCACAACAATGCTCAAGGCAAACATAATCGTTTGGTTGACCCCAGCCATAATCGTCGGCATCGCCATCGGAATCTCTACTTTGCGTAAAATTTGACGGTCCGTTGAGCCGAAAGAGCGAGCCGCTTCCAACGCATCTTCCGACACATTGCGAATGCCCAAACTCGTCAGCCGCACAACGGGCGGCAACGCATAAACAATCGTAGCAATTGCACTTGGAACACGGGCGATACCGAAGAAAAGCAGGACGGGAATGAGATAGACAAAAATCGGCATTGTCTGCATCGTGTCCATAATCGGCCGAAGAATCGCCTGAACCCGGTCACTTTTTGCTGACCAAATCCCCAGCGGAATCCCAATTGCCAGTGAAACGATGACAGAGAAACTCATCAAGGCCAACGTCTGCATGCTTTCGTCCCATAGGCCAAACAACCCCATGAGCAGCAAGCAACCAGTTACCAAAAGCCCTAGTCGCAACCCTGCGAGCTTGTTGGCCGAAAAGAAAAAGATCAAAATGGTGACTGGCCAAGGAAGCCATAACAAAATATCTTCAAACAACCGAATCAAGAAATCGAGCACGGCGCTCAATGGCTCAAAAAAGAATAAGAACATCCAGTGTGTCGTACGATTAACGACAACCCAGCGTTTAAAGTTGTTAAGAGGGTCACGGAGACCAATGTTCCACTCTTCTGGGAAGGCATCCAACTGTGGAATCAGGTTTGCCCCTACAAGCAGCAGCACAAACAAACCGGCAATGGCTAGCCAAAAAACAGGCAGTTTTCGAGCAGATGTTTTTTCTTGAACAGAGATCGTTGCCATAAAATGTTTAGTTATTTGCGGCTAAAGCCATCATCACAGATGCACGGTTAACGGCCCCGACAACAGATCCGGCATCATTTACAACGGGCAAACATTCGTCGATTGGAGCAACCAGCGGGATAAGCTCTTCCAATGTTGTGCTGCACTGAACTTTGGTGTCTACACATGCCCGGCCGTCGATAGGCGCCATAATCGATTCGGCCGTTAACACCCGCGAACGAGGCACGTCTTGAATAAATTCGCGTACATATTCATCGGCCGGATTTCCCACGATTTCTTGCGGCGTGCCAACTTGAACAATCACACCATCTTTCATAATGGCGATACGGTCTCCGATTTTTAACGCTTCAAGAAAATCATGCGTGATGAAGATCATCGTCTTCTTTAATTCTTTTTGCAGATAAAGCAGTTCATTCTGCATATCTCGTCTGATGAGTGGGTCAAGCGCGCTAAACGGCTCGTCACACAGCAGAATCTCTGGATCAACGGCCAATGCCCGTGCTAAACCAACCCGCTGCTGCATTCCTCCGCTCAGCTCATGTGGATAATGATCAGCCCAATCCTCAAGTCCAACCAGCTTTAAAATTTCTTGTGCCTTTGAAACACGTTCGGCCGTCGGCATCCCCTGTACCTCAAGTCCGTATCCGACATTATCAACTACACGCCGATGCGGAAAAAGGCCAAATCGTTGGAAAACCATGCTGATGGTTTTACGCCGTAGTTCCCGCAGCTGCGTCTCTCCCATTGCCGTCACATCTTGACCATTGATCATCACTTGACCGCCCGTCGGCTCAATTAGACGAGACAAACAGCGAATCAGCGTAGACTTTCCAGACCCAGAAAGCCCCATCACCACAAAGATTTCCCCTTCTGCGATATCAAGGCTTACATCACGCACCGCCACAACGTGCCCGGTCGTCGCTTGAATTTCCGCTCGTGAAGCGCTTTTATCAAGTGTGCTCAGTACATGTTTAGGGCTGGCCCCAAAAATTTTCCAGATATTTTTAAGCTGAACTTTGCTCATTTTCATCCTTATCTTCGCAAAAACTGCAGCCACAATTGTCCCGTTACTGCGCTTGCTCTAAAATACGCTAAAGTGTGACTATATAATTTCAATCATTAAACTAAAGGAGAACATTGAAATATGGCTGAATTTGAGAAACAACCAGAAGAAGAAAAAAAACCGTTTTATAAAACGCCACTAGGTATTATCTTAATTGTGGTAGGTGTCATTTTATTATGCTGCTGTCTCGGAGGAATTATCGCTTTCGCTTCAGGCGCGTCGGTTTTTGAAGAAGTTTTGAATAGTCCTGAATTTCAAGGGGCACTAGAAGAAGCACAGCAAACGATTGAAGCTGGGCAATAACTAGTCGCTTAATCTTCCTTATACCTACTAAAGTCAGTAGATTGGCTCTATCCAAAACAGAATCGATCTACTGGCTTTCTGACCTACTAAGAATCGCCTGCTCATCCACTAATTCCTGAATCTTTTTTATCATCCAGTCTCGCCTCTGCAAATCAGGTGGACCATATTGATGCATTTCAGAGAACCACAGCCCATCTACTGTTAAGCGAATCAGGGTTGCCCAATTGGGGTCAAGCCCGCAGTTTTCAACTTGCACCTGCCAATCGACATATTTTTGCCGCATTAGTGCATGGGCACTGGCATATTTCTCTTCGGCCGCAAATAAGCTGGCATATAAACTGGCTGTTTGTGGATCAACAATTTGCTCGACAGAGGCCCTAGCATATGCTTTCAGCCATGCACCAGGCGCATGTCCTTCTTCAGCACAAAGTTCCTCTAGTCTCGTTTCAAAAACGCAATTTTGATTTTCAAAGATGGCATTAATCAAGGCAACTTTATTTGGAAAATGGTAAAGGAGTCCGCCTTTGCTGAGCCCCGCTTCACTTGCC
Organism: Anaerolineae bacterium; assembly: GCA_045105475.1. Lineage (GTDB taxonomy): Bacteria > Chloroflexota > Anaerolineae > Promineifilales > Promineifilaceae > WTJY01. The sequence continues at coordinate 25,441 of JBGCDP010000080.1, read as the reverse complement.
ACCTTAGCCAATGTTAGGCTAGATAATCCACCTGCAATGAGGATGCGGATTGCAGCTTCGAAGATAAGTTCTCGCGTTTCAGCCGCCTTGCGTTTCTGATTCGGTATCTGATTCATCTCGACTATTGTCCAATAAAGCCGACTCGAATACAATTTACTGTACCAGCCGGACGGTAAAGTTGCAAACGTAAAGTTAATGCGACCAAACGTCCCACTTCCGACCCATTCACTAAGTTGCGAAACGCTTTAAATTCGCCACAACAGACAATAACCCAGAAATAAAATCATGAAGAAATACGACACCCTCATCATCGGCGGCGGTTCCGCCGGATGCGTATTGGCCAACCGGCTGAGCGCAGACCCATCACACCAAGTGCTTGTACTCGAAGCAGGTCGCAAAGATTATCTCTGGGACATTTTCATCCACATGCCGGCCGCCCTGACCATTCCCATCGGGAACAAGCTCTACGATTGGTGCTATGAATCTGAGCCTGAACCCCACATGCATAATCGACGTATCTTCCACGGCCGGGGTAAAATTTTAGGCGGGTCAAGCAGCATCAACGGCATGATTTTCCAACGCGGCAACCCGCTTGATTACGAACGCTGGGCCGACTTTCCTGGTCTAGAAAAATGGGACTATCAGCATTGCTTGCCCTACTTTAAGCGGATGGAAAATGCACTCGGTGCTGAAGATGGAGATGAGTATCGGGGGAAAGAAGGGCCCTTGGTGATGGAGCGCGGCCCGGCCCAAAATCCACTCTTTGACGCATTTTTTAAAGCGATCCAGCAGGCTGGGCACGAATTAACCGAAGATGTGAACGGTTACAAACAAGAAGGGTTTGCTCAATTCGACAAAAATATCAACAAAGGGCGACGTAAAAGTGCGGCTCGCACTTACTTGCACCCGATTTTAGACAAACGGCCGAACCTAACCCTCAAAACATCTGTTTTTGTCAGCAAAATCATCTTTGAAGGAAAACGAGCGGTTGGGGTTGAAATTACCGAAGGGTTTTTATGGAAGCGATCGACTAAAACGATTTACGCTGACGAAATTATTCTGTGCGGTGGTGCTATTAATTCTCCCCACTTGCTACAGGTTTCAGGCGTTGGCAACAAGACCGACCTTGAAAAAGTGGGTATCAATGTGATCCATGATCTCCCTGGCGTGGGTGAGAACTTGCAGGACCACCTTGAAGTCTACGTGCAACATGCTTGCACCCAGCCCGTTTCGGTCTGGCCTTCAACCGTTTGGTACAACAAACCTTGGGTCGGCTTACAGTGGATTTTTGGCAAGACGGGTCCGGCCGCGACCAATCACTTTGAAGCGGGCGGATTTATCCGCTCAAACGAGAAAGTGATGTGGCCAAACCTGATGTTTCACTTTTTGCCGGTTGCTATTCGATACGATGGCACATCCCCCAGCGGCGGCCACGGCTATCAGGTCCACGTCGGCCCGATGTTTTCAGACGTACGTGGCAGCATCAAACCAAAATCGGCCGATCCTCGTGATTATCCGGCTCTAAAGTTTAACTACCTCTCAACACCCAATGACCGCCAAGAATGGGTTGAAGCGATCCAAAAAGCCCGTGAGATATTAAATCAGCCCGCGTTTGATCAGCTCAGCGGCGGTGAGCTTTCCCCTGGGCCAGATGTTCAAACACCTGAAGAAATTTTGGCGTGGGTTGGGCATGAAGGAGAAACCGCCTACCACCCATCTTGCACCTGCAAAATGGGGACAGATGCGATGTCGGTTGTTGACCCAGGCACAATGCGTGTCCATGGATTAGATGGATTGCGAGTGGTAGACGCCTCAGTGTTCCCCACCATTCCGAATGGGAATTTATATGCCCCCACAATGATGGTGGCGGAAAAAGCGGCCGATATTATTTTAGGTACTGAACCTTTAGCGGCCGAAAATGTCGCTTACTTTCGGCATGAAAAAATTGCCGCTTAAATAAAAAGAGAAGGAGTGAAAAGCAAACCTTTTCACTCCTTCTCTTTAGATACCCTACAAACTTATTTTTCTAAGCTGCAAAAATCTCTTTCATACGGCCTAACGCCTCTTGCAAAACCAATTTTGAACAAGCGATATTAATCCGTACAAATCCTTTGCCCATCTCAGGTGCAAACGTCACGCCATCATTAAAGTGAATACGAGCCTCATCGATCAACTTGCCGATTATTTCTGAATGCTCCAAGCCTAAGTCGTTGCAATCGACCCATAAAAGATAGGTCCCTTGTGGCTTAACAACTTTGATTTGTGGAATGTGCTCAGCAAAGTAGTCGCGCGCAATTTCATAATTGCCCTGAATGTATTCCATTACCGCTTCAAGCCACTCTTCACCGTTGTTATAAGCAGCTGCTGTAGCAATTGGACCAAATCCATTGGCCCCATACATGCCCACTTCAGCGAGTGCCTCTGTAAATAGCTGGCGTAAGTCAGGGTTTGAAATAATTATTTGCGAGCTTTTTAAGCCAGCTAAATTGAACGTTTTGCTGGGTGCGATACAGGTGATCGTATGGTCTGCAATCTTGTCAGACAAGCTTGCCATCGCCACAAACTTTTCATCTGGGAAGATAAGATCGCAATGGATTTCATCACTAACAATGGTGACATTGTTTTCGATGCAAATCTCAGCAAATTTAGTGAGCTCTTCGGCCGACCACACTCGGCCGACAGGGTTGTGAGGGCTACATAAAATAGCGACGGTGGTGGCAGGATCAGCCGCTTTTTTAGCCAGATCATCAAAATCCATTGTGTAAGTCAAATTCTCCCGATCATAAATAAGATCGTTTGAAATCACCTCACAGCCGGCCGCTTTTGAGCTGTTGACAAACGGCGGATAAATCGGCCGTTGCACAATAATCTTATCGCCCGGTGTCGTTAGCTTTGGCAACATCAAATAAAGAGCGGGCACAATACCGGGTGCAATTTTGATCCACTCTTTGTCAATTTCCCAGTTGTAGCGGCGGCCGCACCAGCTCACCACAGAATCAAAATAGCTATCTTCAGGGGTATAATAGCCATAAATTTGCTCATCAATTTTAGCATGCAGCGCATCTTGGATCGGTTTTGCCACGGCAAAGTCCATATCAGCTACCCACATTTGCAACAAGCGTTTATCCCCATTTGAACTACGGGCATCATCCGTCATCGACATTTCACCATCACGGCGCAACAATTTGTATTTAACACTCCCAGTGTCCGCACGGTCGATAATCTCATCAAAGTTAAAAGCCATCTTATTTCTCCTCTAGAACAACATTTTGGTCACCAATTTATGCGATATGGTTCACACGTCCCGTTTTCTCCCTTTATTAAAATTTTTCGGGATGAAACACAACATAGAATGGTATTAAGCTAAATTATCACACCAATGATTAACCTCAACCAGGTTAACGCATATCTGATAAGCAGCGGCTTGTTATGTCAAACCTAAGTCTCTTGGTCATTATAATATTAGGATTGTTGATCCTGGTAAGTATCAGCTATGCCTTCATATGCTGGCGTAGCCATCGGGTTCCCAATGGCCCTTTTACCTTGGCTGACAGTGCTCTGCCCAACCAAATGCCGCCAAACAGCCAGCGAGTGATTGTGTTGGGTGACAGCCTGACCCATGGAACCATGAGCCACAATTGGCTCGAAGATTTACAAGCGGAATTCGAGGGAGAGTATGCGTTTGTGAATGCTGGAACCAATGGTGATTTAGCTTGGAATGCCTTGCAAAAAATCGATCAAGTTAGCGCATGCAAGCCGGACATCATCGCAATCTTTATTGGTGGAAATGATGCATTGGCTTCTCTTTCGCCGATTTGGGCCGATAACTTTATTACACGCAAAGGGCTGCCCCAATCACCAACGGCCGGCTGGTATCGGCAAAATCTTGAAGCGATTATTTGCAATCTACAAACAAAAACTGATGCTGAGCTAGCTATCTGCACACTCACCCTTTTTGGCGAAGATTTAAGAAGCAGTGAGAATGAGCAAATGAGAACCTACAGTCAGATCGCGGTTGAAGTAGCTAAGAAATATCAAATCCAGCTGCTACCCATCCATCAAAACCTGTGCAGATTTTTGACTACACGACAAATCGAGACGGGCCAAAAACCAACACCAGCGACCAGCTATGCCATTTATCGCAAACTCATGCGCCAATCTATTATTCGCTATCACTTTCTGTTTCAATCGTGGGACAAAATTTCTTCTGCACATCAATATGTGGCTCAAACCGATGGCGTACACTTGAATTCACAGGCGGCCGGAGTCATCACAGATACATTCAGGCAATGGCTCAAAACTGCCAAATAAACAGATATTACTGACCTGCGCGCCCCATAACTCGATATTCTCGATCAATTTCCGACACAAAGTAGTTTTCTAATAAGTCTACCCAGCCTCGCTTGTGATACATCTGGTAAGCGTTGGTCGTGTTGTTTTGCATCGTTGACAGAATCCAATGGGAGTAAGGCAAATCGGCAAAGAGAGCATCATGCAGTCGGCCGCCTAGCCCCATCCCCCAGTAATCGGGCAAAAGAGCAAGCTCTGCCATGCAATATGCATCAGTTAGCCAATGACCATGCCCAGCTTGCTCCAACGGCGGCCCCAGCACACGCTGCCAGCCATATTCACGTTGAAGGTGATAGCCGTAAGCAAAGCCAATGATAGAGCCACTTTTTTCCTGTTCGGTATCAATGGCAAACACCAATCGAAAAGCATCCCGTTTAACCATGCTCGAAAAATCAACCGCAAATGCCATCGATTCTCGCGCCGTTTTATTGTACGGAGGAGGCGCAAAGGCGGCCGCATAAATTTGCGTCAGGCGGTCTACAAACTGGATGGGAGTGGCTTCTTGGCGAACAATAAATCTCATCGAGGAGGGTCGTTTTCTAGCGTTTTTATACGCCATCCAAAATACAGTAGTGCCAAAGCACCCAATAAAAATGCAAAGCCAAACAATGTTCCGATCAAAGAGTTCGTTTGCCCACAGTAGCCGCACAGTTCCAAATAGTTTTCTCCATTAATAAAACGAGCCAACCGCACATCATTGGTTAATTCTTGCTGACGATCAGAGGTCATTTTAGTTACATATCCCTCGGCCGACAGTCCGTCAAAGTCTGCACAGTCCAATTCACCTGACATCTGGGCCAGCACCACCACTTCACCGCTGGCATTGGTCAAAAACAGTTCAGTTGCCTGGGTCTCAATCCGATCAGAACCGGTCGAAGTATAGCCAATCACATACTTAATCGTGTCACACTGCCATTCACCATCTGTAAATGAAACGTACATGCTTGCTTCTGCAAGGCTCTCTTCTTTGGCTTGTTCAGCCGCCTGTGCCAATGTCATCAACTCTGGCCCGGCAAGTGATTTTATGAAATCGGGCAACAAGAAAATCAAAAGGTAAATACTAAAAAACAAACAAACGCCACCAGCTATGAGCAACGTTCTTTTTTGTTTGGCCGGGTCACTATTTGGAGCTGATTGTGTCATCGTAAAATCCTTTGTCTACTATTCGCAATATCGGCGGCGAAAAGTTTTAACAGCCTTGTATCCCCATATTGCGAATTTATAAATAAACAGGATCCCGGTAACTAAAATCATGGCATTTTCAGCTAACTCCACCATTCGGCCGATATCGGTTGGTTCAGGCCTGCTTTGTCCAGCACCTAAATTATATTGCCCAACTTTCTCCAATTCCACCCCCAAGACTCCGGCAGCTGCACTCATCGGATGCCCTGCATTTGGTGAATCGGTCGTCTCTGCATCTCGTTGATAGATGGCTTCAGCAGACAATGGGAGGCTGGGGTCTCGATCAATCGTTTGTCCACCAGCAAGCAAGATCGCCTGTGCTGTTAGGCGCGCAGGCACGAAATTGACTAAATCATCAAATTTAGCGGGTACCTTGCCCAGCCATTCGTGCTCTTCATCACGATAACCCAACATCGAGTCACACGTATTTACCCAGCGATAAGCAAGCGCCAAAGGCAGACCGCCAATTGCGTAATAAAGCAAGGGTGCAACAACGCCATCCGATAAGTTCTCTGCGACAGATTCGATGGTTGCGGCCGAAACTTGGCTAGCATCCAGCTCGCCGGTATCTCGACTCACAAGATGCCAACTTACAAGTCGGCGCGCCTCGGCTAGATTCCCTAATTCAAGCGCAGATCGAACCTCATCAGCTGCACCAACTAAACCACTAAAAGAAAAGGTTGTTTTTAATAGCCAGCCGTCAATTGAATAGCCCAAGCCAAACGGTAGATTACGTGTGATCGACTGCACAAATTGCCCTAACAGATAAACCAGCGCGGCCCCACCTAACACAATCACAGCCCCATACCCCATTTTTGTTTGGTCTTCATCGGCCGGAGCTTCGGCTTTCAAGCGGCCGATAGCATTGCCCATCCAAGCCGTAGGATGATATTCATTAGGCGGGTCACCCAACATTTGATCATAAATAATCGCTTCTAAAAGAGTTCTCATAAGTGCAAATTTGTTCGAAATAATCGCAAAAGATAAAAGATTTTACTCGGGGGCTAGCTTGTAAACCATACCAATGTTAAAGCGCCCAATCGAATCGCTCATAGCATCTAGATCTTCAGGCTCTATTGATTACCAAAAAATTAATCTTGAATCCACCTGAACCATTCCAACGTAATTTGGACCAATGACGTCATAAAACATTTTTATTTTTCTTTATCAATTAGCGAGGACATGATGTTTCAAAACCAATCATTTTATATTTTTCATTTTAATCGTCGTTCAATTTTTGCAGCACTCTTTGTGGGGCTGTTTAGCATATTGGCACTCTTTGCAACCCAGCAGGTGAGTGCGGCCGAAATAGCCAGCTGCCAAATCCGTATTAATGGGCAAATGGCGGCGGTTGGTAGTGGAGCATTTGAAGAATGCGCTGACGCTGTGATCGAAAATGGTGATACGCTCAAAGGTCAGTACCAGATAGGCGTATGGGGTAACTACACAGTTGTAACCAGCACCAATCGGCAGGCGTGGTACCGTGCCAACGGCCGTCGCCGATTCTCTTTTTATGGGCAAATTGCTGAGATAAAGGTTGAACCAGAGCCAGCTGAACAAGATCCGAATGATCCAGACAATGACCAAATTGTCGGCGAGGCAGATCGTTGCCCAGAGGCGGCCGAAATCGTAAACGGAGTCTTCGACAATGATGGTTGCCCAGACTCAATTGATGACCTCTTAAACTTTGCAAAAGATGACTTAAACGACTGGTGGCAAACTCAATTTGAGGAAAGCAACCTCACCTACTATCCACCAAATCGAGTTGTTTCATACCGTGATCATAGCAATCCGGCCCTTAACAACAACGCCTTTTATACCTCTGGTGGACATTACATCGCTTATGACATCGATCTAATGGAAAACTCGCTCGAACAGCATGGTGATTTTGCACCGGTAGCGATTATGGCACATGAATGGGGCCATCTTGTGCAGGCGAATTTAGGCATTCGTGAAGAATATTCAATTTATCAAGAGTTACAGGCGGACTGTTTGGCAGGTGCTTATGGGACTTACCTGCAAGAACGGGGCAATTTAGAAGAAGGGGACCTGGAAGAAGGCCTACGCCAAATGTACTCAATTGGCGACTCGGCACGCACACCATGGTTCCATGAAAATGCACATGGAACTGGGGAGCAACGTTATGAAGCGTTTTTGCTAGGGTTTGAGAGTGATGTAGACACCTGTATTGAAACTTATAGTGGCTAATAGGTAGTGATCAGCGGTTAGCTGCTTGTTTGCTAACCGCTAATCACCAGCCACAAATAGCTAGCCTTTGTTTAGAGGAAGTGGTTGCATTTCAGCCACTTCCGGCGTATTTGCTGCCAAGCGGAGCCCCGCTTCAATCGCCATGTCTTGATAGCCACGGGCAATCACAACCAAGCCGTAGGCTTGACCGCGTGGGAGCTGCTTTTTAAACGTAAACTTGCCACTTCTATTTGTTCGAGCAGATGTATAAGCCATATCTGGGCTTTGCTGCCGGACAAAGTCACGGGCTGAAATTCCTGGTTTAAGTGCAATAACCAAGGCTTCTCCAATTCCACGTTTAGTACGTGCATCAACAATTGAGCCAGAAAGCTTGGTGTCATTATCATTTTGACGGCGGCCAACAGCAAAGTCACCCTCTGCCAAAATCGAACCTTTAACACTAACTGACAAATGATACGTACCATCTGGCAGGCCTTGTTGACTACCAAAAGCCAAACTCATCCGGCCGCGTGGTCCATTCTCCCACTTACCCTCTTGTTGGCTGATAATTTTGCCATTGTGGGTCCAAGTCTGAGTCCACTTGGTTTTATTGCGCATGTCATTGAAGTCAAACGTTGCAAAGAGTTGCGTTGTTCTAGATGGGAAAATATCGCTGGGGCCGATTGGCAAGCCTTGACGGTTAACCTTCCGGCTAAAAACCATCTCACCCATCGTCGAACTAGCACCACGTCCGGCCGATTTGCGCAAACCGCTACCACGAGTCGGGCTATTTCCAGCCGCACGAGCAGCCTGTCGCGTTTTCGCTGCGCCTACTCCGGCTAATTTGACACCGGCTTGCATCATCAAAGGCTTAGCCAAATTTACCGGCCGCAACCCGTTAATGAAACCACCAATCGCCATTGGCGTATCACGTGTGTCAATTCGGCCGTCACGATTCGTATCAACAACCGGTCGGGCATCAACTGGGTTAATCCCTTCACCGGCCGCAGCTTGGGTTGGAACCGCCACAAGATGGCCCAAATGATTAACGGCTGTACCACCACTGTTTCCACCAGCAATCGTCGCATCTGTTTTAATAAACGCCCGACGGGCCTGAACACTGCGCTGCTTCGTGAAGCCGGAAACGTTACCGCTGGTAAATGTCACCGTATCTCCACCAATTCCCGGAAAACCGAAAATCGACAGATCATCGCCCAATTCAACTTCGTCTGAATCGCCAACCTGTAAATAAGGCAATTTCAAGCCTCGAATCGATTTTCCATCAACTCGCTCTGTAATTTTTAGAACGGCAAGATCGAGTTCGGGCGATTGAGCCACAATCTCAGCATAATAGGTCAAGGTCGGTGGATCGTCTGAACGTTCCATTATCGATATGCCAAGCTTACTAGCGGCCGGAGACTGCATCCCCATTGCCCGTGGGTTGGCCACATGGCAATTGGTAAGCAGATAACCACGAGGGTCAACAATTGTGGCGGAGCCGGTCCAAGCTGACTGCAAATTGCCAAACATACGCTTGTTTAAAGCGACAATCTGAACAACGGCTGGCAAAATATCACGAATTTCGTGACGATCAATTTCCCCATCTTTATGGTCATGGTCGTGATGAGCCATTAATCCACCTCCCAAGTGTCAAGTAAACTTTCTAAATTACCAGCCTTTTTCGGCCGAGCTTTTGGAGCAGGTTTAGGGGCAACCTTCTTTTTGCTGCGTGACTTCTTTTTATCAAGTCCGGTCAACATAGTAACCGCCTCTTGTAATTGATAGGCTGATTCCCCTTCAGTCTGACCTGTCTTTTCAGCCAATTGAGCTGCGAGGCCACTATCAAAAGCAAAATCCCCCTCAAGCAAATCATCAAGATCTAAACCGCCAAAAACACCACCGCCCTGAGCCTGATTCCGGCCGGAAGGGCGAACAGAAGGTGCTGCACCGTGGTCAGCCTGCATCTTTTTACCCATTAGGGCTGCCATTGCAAAGCTAACAACCATGCCAGCAATCTGAGGTGATATACCTAATTTTTTAGCCAACGCATTGGCTGCCATATTCGCGATCGGGTTACCGGTTTGAGCACCGCCTCCCGTCCCCAAAACACCGCCTAAAATATCAGCGATACCGCCTAAATTATTAGGGGCTTGTGTTTGCTGGCGCTGTTGCTGCTGTCCTCCACCTAAAACACCTTTTAATATCTCACCAAAAATGTCTCCACCTTGTGGTGCCTGTTGTTGTCTTCTTTGGGTCTGTTGCTGCTGTTGGCCGCCTAAAACCCCCTTCAAAACTTCGCTCAAAATATCAGCGCTTTGGGGTGACTGTTGCTGTCTACCACTGGCTTGCTGCTGTTGAGCACCTTCTAAAACTGCTTTCATCAGTTCTTCTATCATGTCTTATCTCCTATGACTGATTTGCTACTACTCTATAGTTTCCCCACTGGCGCTACGAGTTTACAACAATTCTGGTGCAAGAAAAGCCAGAATTATAGACAAAACAGATGCAGGAGCGCAGTACGGCAAAGAATGACAGCGCGACACTAAGAAACAGAATGAAACGTTTTAACGCAATTGGCCGCTAAATTAATATCCATTTTCACGATTAACGAGGTTCAACACAGGCTCACCAACCAAATATCGGCGTAAGTTTTCGGTGAATAGTTCAACAATGCGCTCATCATAAGATTGGTTTAGTCCTGCAACATGTGGGCTCATTAAAGCATTATGTATACGCCACAGGGGGCTATCACTCGGTAAAGGCTCTTGGCTATAGACGTCTAATCCCGCACCTGCAATCCAGCCCTTATTTAAAGCTGTGATCAAATCTGCTTCTACTATGATTTTTCCACGAGCTACATTGAATAGATAAGCGGTTGATTTCATCGCACGTAACATGCCACTATCAATTAACCCTTCAGTTGTATCTGTTAAAGGAAGTGTAATCGCAACAAAGTCACACTCAGACATCATCGAGCGGGTCGCTTCGCCGGGATATAGGCGTAAGGGCAACTCTCCTTCAGGATCTCCAGTGCCTTCAACTCGAAAACCACTCTCGCTCGTCTTCTTCATATTTCGCTTGGTGGCCAAAACATCCATGCCAAACGTGTTCGCGATGCGGGCGATCTCACGGCCCAAACTGCCATAGCCTAAAATACCAAGCGTTTTACCGCGTAATTCAATCGGCCGAAATTGTTCTCGCTGCTGGTTCATCGGCCAGACCTCATTCTGTTTAAACGCCTGCCACTCAGGTATTCTGTTGGCAAAAAAGAGAATTTTAGAGAACAAGTGCTGCGCAATAGCGGTTGCGTGCACACCGCTCGCCGTAGTAATGATCGTTTCTGAATCCCAAATCGGCCGATTGCGCAGAGGATCAATTCCGGCCCAATGGCTTTGAACCCAACGTAGGTTTGGTGCGAGTTCGGCCGGAGGAATATCAGAGCTTGTATAAATAATTTCAGCATTTGTTGTTCGATCAGCAGGCCAGACACCATCAGGTAGTATAAGCTGCTCAACAGTCACTTCACGCGAAGCTGTACGAATTTTATCAATCAATTCTTCTTTAAGGGGCGCAACAACAAGAATATGGGTCATAGTGATTTTAGATTTGTGATTTTGGTTAAGTGAAATACGCTGATACAGAATGCCCTAATCGCAATTTGCTATGCATCTCTCGTCAATCGAATTCCTTATGAATGTCCGACATCGGTTTGAAACAAAGATTGATGGCTCTATAATCCTGCCTCTATGTTGCTAAGGAGAAAGGAATGGAGCGGCAAAGACTCTACGGAGTCAGGTTTAAAGCGATTTCGACTAATTAATTTTAGTCGAGGATTGTGCTGTACCACTGCCCCTAACTTATGAAAACAGCACTCGTTCATGACTGGCTAAACCAGATTGGAGGAGCAGAAGATGTATTAGAAGTGCTTGTGGATATGTATCCTCAGGCTCCTTTGTACACCTCAATTTATTGGGAGTCAAAAATGCCTACACATTGGAAAGAGTGGGATATTCGGACAAGTTTCATTAATAGACTCCCTTTCGCACAACGATTCCAACAGCTTTACTTGCCAATTTATCCAATGGCTTTTGATGCTTTTGATTTCAGGGGCTATGATTTGGTCTTAAGTAATAAAAGTGGTTTTTGTCATGGAATTATTACAGAGCCAGAAACTTTACACATTTGCTACTGCCTAACCCCCACACGCTATATTTGGCGGTATAATCAATACACTGAACGAGAAAATATGCGGCCGCTTCTGCAGAATGGGCTGGTTCCATTTCTTCATTATCTGCGGCTATGGGACAGATTAGCAGCCGATCGGGTTGATCACTTTGTGGCGATTTCAGAGGCAGTACGCAGGCGAATAGTCAAATACTATCGCCGAGATGCTGAGATCATCTATCCACCAGTCGACACAACTCGCTTTTCGCCAGTGGGTTCGGAGCAAGTTGAAGATTACTATCTTTTTGTCGGGCGACTCGTTCCGTATCGTAGACTAGATCTACTTATTGAAGCGTTTAACAAACTAAAAAAAACGCTCTATATCGCCGGAAGCGGCCGTGATCGTGAGCGGCTGGAATCTTTATCAAATAGCAATATTCATTTTTTGGGATTTGTACCCGATGAAGAACTCCCCCCCCTAGTCGCCAAAGCAAAAGCTTTTATCTGGCCTGGTGAAGAGGACTTCGGCATTGCCCCCATTCAGGCAATGGCGGCCGGAAGGCCCGCAATCGCATATGCGGCCGGTGGGGCTTTAGACACGATTATCCCTGAAAAAACCGGCATCTTGTTCGAAGACCAAACAGTTTCCGGCATGATAGAAGCGGTAGAATATTTCGAACGTTTTGAGTGGCGTCCAGATGAAATCAAAACACACGCCAGTCAGTTCGACACAACAATTTTCAAACAAAAGCTTGATAGCTTTGTCAATAAAAAGCTTGAGGCACACAAAAATCAGTGGACTAGTAATCAATAGATAAAAAGCAAATATGCCTTTTAGTTACTAACCCACTTAATATCAAATATGGAATTAAAAGATTACGTTAGAATAATTAGACAGCGGGGCTGGGTTTTAATCCTACTCGCTATCATTACCGCTGGCACCGCATTTGGGTATAGCCGCATGCAGCCGGTTGAATATGAATCAACCGTCAAGATATTGGTTTCACCCTCACGGACTGACTTTGGTTTAACACAGACAGTCAAACTACTCTTGCGCAATTACACTCAGTGGATGAGCAGTACCAAACGAGCGCAACAGGTTATCGATGAGCTTGATTTAGACAAAACTCCGGATCAGCTTTTAGGTAAAGTTGGTATTTCGGCCGATGAGTCTAGCTTTGTCATACAGCTAGAAGTGCGTGACTCCGAATTAAAAACAGCCAATGATGTCGCTCGAACTTGGGGCAACTTACTGATTCAATGGGTTGATTCAAACAATGCACAGCTACGGAAAGAAGATCGAATTAACATCGAATTGGTTGATGATCCACGTCAATCGGGGGTTACACCCAATGTACGCATCAATACGTTAGCTGGGGGTGTGTTTGGTGCCTTAGTCGGCGTCATCCTAATCTTTTTGCTTGAATGGATTGATAGTGGAATTCTGCGACGCAAAGAAGATATTGAAAAGCATCTTGATATGCCGGTTATTGGCTCAATACCACGTGGCTAAACACATTAGTAAATGGTGTGTAGTGGCCATGCAGGTTCAAGCTGATACACGGCACACTGATTGCGAAACTCTGAATAATGACTCTTATTTCAATTAATGATCCAAGCTCACAGCAGGCTGAAGCTTTCCGTACCTTACGTACAAATCTTTCTTTTTATAGCCTAGACAATCCGATTCAGTCGATTGTGATCACTTCGCCGGTTCCTGATAGCGAAGTGGCAACAACAGCGGCTAACTTAGCGGTTACAATGGCTCAAGGTGGAAAGAAAACGGTTCTAGTTGAAGCGGATCTTCGCCGGCCGTCAATTAACCAACTATTTAATGTTAAACAGCAGCCAGGCTTAACTGATGCTTTAATTGCAGCCGATGGTGAACTCCCTTTACAATCATCGGGTGTCGAGAATTTAAAAATTCTTACAGGCGGGCAACAAGCCCCAAATCCGGCCGACTTGCTAGGGTCAGGCGCTATCAAACAGCTAGTTGATCAGTTATTAACTGATAACGACATCCTTATTTTCAATGCTCCACCCGTTAACGCTGTTTCAGATGCTGCCGTTCTTGGTTCACGCCTAGATGGTGTCCTTCTCGTCATCAACTCTGGCTCAACCAGTCGCGACCAGGCTACCCAAGCCAAAGAAACATTGGCCCAAGCCAATGTACGAATCATCGGAGCAACCCTTATCAACGCCGCCACAGAAGCAGGATTTGGCGACTATTAGTTAGCGCTTCAGCTGACCAGCTCAATATTATGAAAGGACTTATTCTCAGCGGTGGTAAAGGTTCTCGCCTTGCTCCACTTACATTTACGAGTGCAAAACAACTCATCCCCGTCGCCAACAAACCGGTACTGTTCCGTGTGATTGAAACAATTCGAGACGCTAATATTGAGGAAATCGGGATTGTCATCAATGTTGGGAGCCGGGGCGAACAAATCAAACAAGCTGTGGGTGATGGCTCAAAGTTTGGGGCCAAAGTCACCTATATTATTCAAGATCAACCCTTAGGACTGGCTCATGCGGTCAAAGTCTCTGAAGAGTTTTTAGGCGATGATAAGTTTGTCATGTTCCTAGGTGACAATGTAATTCAAGGTGGGATTAGTCCACTCATCAAACAATTTGCAACCAATGACTGGAACAGTCAAATCGTTTTGACTCGTGTACCTAATCCGGTCCAATTTGGCGTGGCTGTTATCGGTGCAGACGGCAAAGTAGAACAACTCGTTGAAAAGCCGAAAGTTCCGCCCAGTGATTTAGCTCTGGTTGGTATCTACATGTTTGACAAAACAATCCACGATGCGACAAATGCCATTCAGCCATCGGCACGTGGCGAGCTTGAAATTACCGACGCGATTCAATGGCTCGTTACCAACGGGCATTCAGTTCACCCATATGTTCATGAAGGATGGTGGATTGATACTGGCAAGAAGGATGATATGATCGAGGCAAACGATTTAGTGCTTGAAGAAATGGAGCATGCAGTTGAAGGTTACGTCGATCGGGAAAGCACAATCGGCCGTAGAGTAACCATCGAAAAAGGGGCTGAAATCATCAACAGTATCATTCGTGGCCCGGTTATAATTGGGGAAAACACACGCATCGTGAACAGCTATGTCGGACCTTACACCAGCATTTACCATGATGTCCATATCGAAGACAGCGAAATTGAACATTCAATGGTTTTAGCCAATTGCGAGATTGTTGGGATTGAAGGCAGAATTCAAGACAGTTTGATTGGATTTAATGTGGAGATTCGCAAATCGGCAAACAAACCTAAAATCCACAAATTCACCTTGGGTGATAATTCAAAATTAGGAATTCTGTAAGTTAAACCGGAAAAATATAGGGAGGCCTACACTCAGGAGGCAGTTAAATGGAACGGAAGCGCAACTTTGGATGTGGGGGATGCGTTTTAATCGCCATGCTCGTACTATGCTGTCTGGGCACAATTGGAACCGGCTCGCTTTACGCCATACAAAACTCAGAGCTTTACTCAATAGCCCTCCAATCAGCTCAAGACAGCGCTCGAGCGCGTGAAGTTTTGGGCACACCAATTGAAGGCGGCTGGCTGATTACTCAGTTCAATGTTGAATCTAACAATCGAAACGGAATTGGGCAGATCGAAGTACCGGTCAGTGGGCCGGAGGCTTCTGGCATTATTTACCTGAGTGCATCATACAGTAATGGTGGAGAATGGAAAATTAATTCAATTGAATTAGAAGTTAATGGTGAGCGTTTTTCTCTAGGGCAGTGAGCCAAAACATACTAAATTTAAATAACAATACGGAATTTATTTCATGGAAAACGAACAACATTCAAAAGAAGAAGATATCGTACATGGTGGCCAATTAGTTGGAAAAGTACTGGCCCGACATGGGGTTAAATTTTTATTTACACTATGCGGTGGACATATCTCACCTATCTTGACGGGTGCCGAAGAAAATGGTGTTCGAGTCATTGATGTTCGACATGAAGTAACAGCCGTATTCGCAGCCGATGCGACAGCCAGATTGAGCGGAATCCCTGGTGTCGCAGCCGTAACGGCCGGGCCTGGTTTAACCAATACTATTACCGCCTTAAAAAACGCTGAGATGGCCCAATCGCCCGTTGTCCTATTGGGGGGTGCTACACCAACGCTACTAATGGGGCGTGGATCTCTACAAGACATTGACCAAAAAACGCTTATTAAGCCTCATGTTAAATGGATGAAACAAGTTCGCCGAGTAAGAGAAATTGTTCCAGCACTAGAAGAAGCATTCTTTCAAGCTCAATCTGACATTCCAGGCCCGGTTTTTGTTGAGCTTCCTATTGACACCCTTTACCCAGAAGATTTGATCCGCCAACAAGCCGTTGACCAAACACCGCAAGGTAAAAGTGTCTCAAGCCGAGCTATTCGTTGGTACATTCAACGACATCTCAAAAATTTGTTTGCAGACAAGCATAAAATTCAACCAAAGCCGCCTCGCCTGCCAAAATATGCAACGGCAAACCTCAAACAAATCACTCAAATTCGGGATGCTCTATTGCTAGCTGAAAAACCGGTATTTATTGTCGGTACAGGGGCGATGATGCAGCCTCGCAAAGCAAATGTGCTTGCGGCCGCACTAAGACAATTAAGTGTTCCAACGTTTTTGTCCGGCATGGCACGTGGCCTGCTTGGAAAAGACACCCTCCATATCCGGCACAAGCGATCAAAGGCTTTAAAAGAAGCGGACTTGGTCCTCTTAGCGGGAGTACCGTGTGATTTCAGATTAGGGTACGGGCAATCAATTTCAAACAGTGCAACTTACATTTCGATCAATCGGAGTAAGAAAGAGTTAAACCTCAATCGCCGGCCGACAATTGGTGTACAGGCAGACCCATGTGACGCACTCATCGATTTGGCAAACTTCTGGAATGAGCCTGGTGAGACATGGCAAGAATGGCACAATGGGCTTATTGACCGCAATAACGCACGTGATCATGAAATTGCAGTACAGGTAGAGCTTGAGACAGACCATTGCAATCCAATAAATGTTTGCACCCAGCTGGAAGCAGTTATTGGGGAAAACAGCATTATTGTCGGCGACGGCGGCGACTTCGTTGGTACTGCTAGCTACATTGTTCGGCCGCGTAAGCCGCTTAACTGGCTTGATCCAGGCGCGTTTGGCACGCTGGGAGCAGGTGCTGGGTTTGCATTAGCGGCCAAGCTGCATAATCCTGATGCTGAAGTATGGCTTCTGTACGGCGATGGTTCGGCCGGATATAGCATTGCCGAGTTTGACACCTTCACCCGCCATAACCTCCCCGTTATCGCTGTTGTTGGCACAGATGGTGGCTGGACTCAGATCGCTCGTGAACAAATTGACATTCTAGGCACCAAACTAGGCACAGAGCTTGCCATGACTGCATACCATGAGGTTGCTAAAGGATACGGAGCAGAAGGGCTGTTGGTTCAACATGACGACGACCTTCAAGAAGCATTTGAAACAGCACAAAGCCGTTCAAGAGCAGGTTCACCCGTTTTAGTGAATGCGTGGATTGGTAGTACAGACTTCCGCAAAGGATCAATATCGATGTAGGTTTGAAGGGGAGTCTTCATGGCAAACCAAACCCTACAGCTTCGCATTTTGCTTTTTCAGCAAATCCGCTAAAATCGAAAAACGTGAGCATACCCTACAAAATTTCCAAGAAGTAGAGTCTTTTGAGAAGCTATTTGATGCGAAAGCTTGTGGGTGCTATTAAACACAATGTAACAACCAATCAAATACAAGAGAGAAAATCGGGATGGATACAGTAAACGTACTAATTTTATATGGTGGGGATAGAGCAACAGCACCTCGTGACATGCTTTTAGAATGGCTTAATTCAAAGGAGCTGCACGACGAAATAGGCAAAACTGTAGTAGCGAAAAAAGTTGCTGCAATGATTGCTCACAACGAAGGAAGTATTGATCAACGCGTTGAAGAAATGATGGATTGGGCCAACAAAGCAATTTTCCTACTAACACCAGATAAGCGTAGTGAGTTTGGAGCACCAAATGTATTAGAAGAATTTGGTCGTTGGATTGGCCAGAAAAGCCGACGTACGATGCTCACCCTACGGCATGAAAAAGTAAAAGTTCATTCAAATGCTAGCGGGCTAGTTTATGTAGGGTTCGAAAAAGATCTAGATATTATGATCAAATGCCGAAACCGAATTGTTGCCTTTATCAATGAAGTTGTTCCCCCAGAAGCAAACGCAGGTGAGCCAGAAGCAGCCAAAGCCATAACTGATAATTCAATTCATGCAGGTGACAATGCTACAATTGGTGACGGAAACACAAACAATAACACTGACAACAAAGCAAATAGAGATATTTATACCGGCCCAGTCACCATCAACAACAATTATTCATCTGAAAGTGGGCCAAATAATTTTTCTACCTCGAATCCTACAAACGCAACTTCAGCCTCGCCAAATCAATCTGGAGAAACTATGACTATTACCCTTCCCAAATTACGTGAATTTCTTAGCGATAAATATAATAAGGAAGAAATTCGCTGGGCAATCAAGCAGATAGATACGAAAATAGAAATTGAAGATTTTGGCACATCAAAAATGGGGATGATTCTTGATTTATTGGCCTATTTAGACAGGCGAGACATGCTAGAGGATTTATTAGGTGTACTATCAAAAGACCCGCGCTTGAAAAAAGCCTTTGGAGCTGCAAGCAAATACGTCATTTCCTAGGGTTAAAGCAGGCAGTCTCGATTAGTTAAACCTTCATTTAAGGCTAATCGAGATTATTCTTTTTTACCAAAATTTAATATTTGAGCTTATAAACAGAAAAGTTTCCAAATTTGTCTACAAATTCCACAGAACTGTTAATTACAACCGAACAATCGTATGTCATAATTCAATCAAGTTAAGTCCTACAGTAGATGAAACGACTAGTCACACTGTTTTGGAAGAAGGAACTTGAAAGCTAGATAAAGATCATTTAATGAAGACGTTTATTATTTGATCTACTTAGCTCCCCTGGATTAATTTTAGGAGATTACCGTGTTTAATTGTTTTAGACTGGCTGCTCCGACCACCTCAGAGGGAGACAAAACCTACTAACATATAAAAACGCTCATCAGCTGGATCGGTGAGCGTTTTTTGTTCCTATGCTCGAAACATGATCCTATTTTTGACAAAATAATAATTAATGATGTAATTAAGACCTTATGTCTAAATTTGGAACATTAATTGCATCATATCGACGGGACTGCCGCAATTCAAAAAATGGTGGTCTCTTATCCCAAAGTCTTCTAGCCGACTTGCTAAGTGAGTTTGATCCCACTTTGATTTACACGAAAACTCAGATTAGCAATTGGGAAAAGGGTAAACGCATTATTCCAATTGATAAACGCTCAATCCTAATCGGATTAATTTATATATTTTCAAACTATGGCAACTTATCTCTGCTTGATAAGGCGAATATGTTTTTGCAAAGTGGTGGATATGCAGCCTTGTCCGAAGAGGAGCTTAACCGTCTGGAAGGAAAAGGGATCAAGTTAGCCAGCAACCAATCGCTGCAAACCATTGATGGTATTCTTGGCTCTATCGAAAAGCAGTCTCGAGACAATGAGAAGCTTAGAAGCGTGCTCATGGCTGTTGAAAATCAAAGATTAGAGTCAATCACCAATATCTCAGGAACTCAACGGAAAATCTTAGAGACAATTCCATATGACCCAACACCCTTAGATAGTATATTTAGTGGGATAGATGAAAAAGTTGAGTCGGTTGAAACGATGCGACTAAAAGAGGTCAATCTACGCTTGCATGAGCTACGATATTTGGGGCTCGTCAATCGTAAAAGAGACAGTGAGCATCGCTGGCTTTATTGGCGAGAAACTCCAAGATCCCTATTTTCTTAAGAAAATAGTTGGCTCAACCCTATTATCGGCCGCTCTTTCGGAAAATATTCAAGCCCTATAAAACCTTGGTAACCAGCAGAAGCAATCGCCTTAAAAATCTCAGCGTAGTTTAGCTCACCGTCGGTTAGTTCATGCCGGCCGGGGTTTCCGGCCGCATGGAAATGACCAATCCAACCAATATTTTCCGTCAGATTATGAATAACATTCCCCTCCGTAATCTGCTGATGGTAAATATCAAAAAGTACTTTCACATGTGGGCTATTAACCGCCTTTGCAATCTCAATTGCCTCATCAGATCGTGTTAGAAAATAACCAGGATGATCAACTAACACATTAAGCGGTTCAAAGACAAGTTGAATCCCGGCATCCTCAAGCAATGGTACGCTAGCCTTCAACCCATCTATAAGGCTTTGTGTTTGTATCGCTCGCGAAATGCCCAAATCGTCACCAACCTGAGAAATAATCGTCTTACAGCCTAGCCTCTGAGCCACATCAAGCGTTTCTTTAAGCCCTGCGAGATATTTATCACGCTGATCCACATCTACCAAACTGACAAACCGGGTGCAAATCGCGGACAATTCAAGATTGAGCGATTCTTTGGCTTGAAGAATTTTCTCTAAATCCTTATCCCACCAGCTCCAAAACTCAAAGGCTTGCAAGCCGATCGTCGATAACTTATGCATCGACTCAACAAAATCACATCCACGATAAACAGCATCTATGCATACAGAAAGTTTCATCATCCACTATCCAGATCAATCTGATCTGAACTGATCTCCAAAAAATCCTCATCTGAGGTTTCGACAAAATAATCACGCAATTGTGGATGTAAAAACAAATAGCCACTTCCAACCCTATACAGCAGGCGTAAGCGGCTAGATTGTTCTAAAAACGCCACAACTTTCCACGGGAGTCGGCCGCTCGTGGCTAAAAACCTGCGCAGCATAAAATGATTGATCAGATCGAGCCAGCCGTACCAGAGAGCAGCCATTACAAAATACTGGAGGCCGACCAATAGCGGCGGAATAAGCGATTCACCTCGGCCGAATTCAATCGCCAATGCAACCAATAACATCGCTCCACCAACGACTGTGCCACCCACGAGCGCATTACGCCATGATAGCCACATCCCTTCATTCGGCCGGGTTTTGGTCGAAATCGCACGACCTTGTAGCCCACCAAATGCACCAAACAAAACGGCAAACGACAACATGCCTGTTCCCACCGCATACGGATCAGCCCGGTTATAAAAGAAAACCACCACTCCTAAAAGCAAACTGACAGCAACACCAATCCCAAAACCGCGCCACGTCCAGGCCAATTTCTCAACCAGGCGGATATCATCATCGGCCGTATGTTTGGGTGCCCGCCAACCGAAAAACAACCCAAAGATTAAGCCATTCATCAGCGCGACCCATCCCATCCATGAACCGATTATTGCAACAATAGCTCCCATCATGAATGCCCGACTTAAAGGACCTATAAGATGCTCTTGCAAGCGTTTTTCATCAGTAGAAAACCAAGAACTCAGCCGTTGGACCGCCCTTGCGCCACCCTTAATCGGGCCGACACGTAGAAGCAAGAGCTCAGCCAAACCGACAGTCACGCCTGACCCAATTGCAAATGGAACTGCCCCCCAGCCAGCCTCCCGAAATGCCCAAGCAACAGCCAAAACAAATGCCCCCACAAAACGGCTAAGAAAAAAG
Organism: Anaerolineae bacterium; assembly: GCA_045105475.1. Classification (GTDB taxonomy): domain Bacteria; phylum Chloroflexota; class Anaerolineae; order Promineifilales; family Promineifilaceae; genus WTJY01. Next base: position 3,960 of record JBGCDP010000080.1, on the reverse strand, counting down.
TAGAGCTTGATTTGCCTGCGACTGTCTAACCAGTCGGGCTGGATCCGATCAAGCAAGAAAATCGGTTGATTGCGCTGAGACAGCTGCCGTGCCAGCCAACGCAATTGCTGCAATAAGCGAGGAGAATCATCGACATCGGCCGTCATTTGGCTGACATAAACCCGAAACAGTTGGGCCGTATCTCCAGCCAATGCTTTAAGGTTTTCGGCCGATACCGACCCAAAGACCGCCGCCATCAAGCTAAGCAAGAGTGGGCTTCTCGCCATCCTTTGCAATTTGCGTTCACTGAGCAGAAGTTCAGCAAGCCCTGAAAACTTTTCCCCAAGAAAAGATTCGATCTGATTACTGTCAAGCGGCTGAAGAGAAATCGCACCGTTTAAATTGAGCGGAGCCGGTAGAGCATCATAATCTGCCTGGCGCGAACAAACGGCGATTGGAGTCAAGCCATGAGATTCACGAAACTGATTAATGGCGGCCACACAATCGGGCTGAAGCTCTACAGGTAATTCGTCCAAACCATCGCACAAAAGCAGTAGCTGGTTTTCAGCCAGCCAATCGGCCGTGATTTCAGGCAGAATCCGGTATTTCTCATTAATTTCAGCTTGGACCCATTCAGCAAATGGCTGACCTCGCCAACTACCCAGAGGAAGAATGACGGGTAAAGATTGAGCCGCATCGACTTTGGCACGGCTAACCATTTCAGCCGAAAGCGTGAGCAGTGTCGTTGTTTTACCCGATCCTGGTTCGCCTAAAATAAGAAGACCGCGACCTTCCGCATCAAATAAATCACCGATGGTTTGATCAGGCCGTTTCATTTGTCGGCGAGACTCTGGCCGATGAATTAACGTCGTCCAAGGGTAAGCCAATGCGGTTGGTTGAGTTAGTTTTTTGAGATTAAGCGCTGACTCACCTCGCAAGGATTCGTGAAGCACATTTTCAATCCAATGTTCTTCAATTTTTGAAAGCAACGCGTCCCGCGCGGCCGGATGTGGCAGCGGTTTGGGGGGTGGAACAGCAAATTGCTGACTATTTTGATTCGTGGTTGCAAATCGGCCGTCTCGGATCGATTCATACAGAGAAGAGGTTTCTAATGATGGTGTGACACCCAGTTCCTTTTTCAACACTTGGAGACAATTATTATATTCAGCCAACGCCTGCGCTCGACGGCCGTTTTCAGCCAAAATAGTGATGAGCCTGCGCCACTGAAGCTCGTTCCAATTGTCTAAGCTTAGTTGCTTTCGTACGGTTGTTTCTGCATCGATCCAATTATTATTTTCGAGATATTCATCGGTCAGCGCCGTTAATGCCTGCAACATTTGCTGCCGCAGTTGCTCCCGCTGATCTGTGAGCCACGCCTCAAATCGGTTACTATCCCCGATGACGATACCGTCTAAAAGATGACCGTTGTACAATGCGACAGCCGAGGTCCAATCACCGTCATCCAATCGATTTAAAAAAGAACGTACATCGATCTCTCCATCCCACTTTAAAGAAACGACTTCTCCATCAGTTTGGAGATAAGGTTCGACAGGTGATTGATTTAATGTGTAAAGCAAACGCCTTAAGTTGCGCCGTGCTCCCACCGCATCATGCTCGGGCCAGAAAAGGGTCGCAATTGATTCACGAGAAACAGGGTTTGGCATTAGCACCAAATAGGCAAGCAGGGCCCAGCCTTTACGGGACTTTAACTCAACGACTTGGTCTTGCTGTCGGAGGTTCGGTTGACCAAACAGGTTAAGAATCAGACCTTCCATTACCATAAAAGTACTCAAAAAGGGCAATTTTGGCAAAGTAACACCTGAGTAACGCCTAAATTATTACCTTGACGCTGTTATCTAGATCAAAATCACGGTCTAGGTATCTTGAAACAATTCCGCAAAAATTGACATCGACTTTAGGAGATGAACTATGTACCAATGCTCAAAATTAATTCGGACTTTACTATTTGTCATTCTATTTACAGGGCTGTTATTGCTCAATGCTCAACAGCAGCCGGCCACGGCCGAAGCTGAACACTCGCTGACGGCCGAATCTGCAGCAGCGAACCTCATTGCCCATTGGCAATTTGAAGAAGGGAGCGGCACCACCGTTGGTGACACCAGTGCCAATAGCTACGACGGGACCATCTCCGGAGCGGCTTGGAGTACGCAAGTAAATGGAGCAACAGGGTCAACAAGATCCCTTGAGTTCGATGGCGCCAACGATTACATCGATAGCCTTGATTTTGACATCAATAATGATTTTACCGTTTCTGCATGGATCAATCCTGACGATATGACCAATCGTGCTGTTATAAGCAAGCACACCAGTGGTGGTGGCAATTTATTGATTGTCGGCTTTTATGGTGGTTATCATGTCAATTTGCGCAATCAAGGGTATGCATCCGGCACACCTCAGTCAGGATGGCAGCACATTGCGGTAACGGGCGAAGAAATCGACACTGGAACACACCTCACCTTTTATCGCGATGGCTTAAAACTATGGGAGTTCAATTCAGAAGCAAAGGTCGGTGAGTTTAATGGGGGCAAGGGGTGGACCATTGGGCAAGATTGGGACAGTGAGAATCGTACTGACTTTTTCGATGGCAACATTGATGATGTACGCATCTACGACGGCGCATTGACCCAAGCGGAGGTCGAAAGTTTAGCGGCCGATTTCGCGACGTCTTGTAACGTTGCTGATGAGCCAGCATTAATTACGGCCGCAGCCAATACAAGCTGCGACATCATCGAAATGGCGGCTGGCACGTATGACATCGCCAATATCACCCCTAATCATAATGTTGTTATCCGAGGTGCATCAGAGGCGACCACAATCATCGATGTCGATACGAGCGGAGGAAGTGCACGTGCATTCGGGACGTCTGGGACCCTCAGCCTAACACTTCAAAACATGACGATTAAAACCGGTCATGTCTTAGGTGGATCAAAAGGTGGCGGGGTATACAACGCTCCAGACGCATTTCTTTATCTGCAAGATGTAACCTTTGATGACAATGAAGCTAATGGAAGTGGCGGAGCATTGGCAAGCGATGGAAAAATCGTTGCAGAGCGGGTCACGTTTATGAACAACATTGCCCCTGAAGGGGGAGCTGTATCGATTGGGGGCGATGTCCAAGCAACATTTGCAGACAGCGAGTTTATGGGCAACTCAGCCACCATTTTCGGGGGTGCCATTTATGCGGTTGGGGGCAACATTGATCTCACAATCAGCGACACATCGTTTACCAGCAACTTCGCGGATGCTGAAGGTGGCGCATTAAATTTCGAGACCTCTGGCAATTTTGTTATTGCGAATTCAACTTTTACTTCAAACACGACTGATGGATTCGGCGCAGCGATCATGAATAATGCAAATTCTGATCTAGTTGTTCAGAATACAAAGTTTGAGAGCAATTCGGCCGTTCAAAGTGGTGGCGCAATCGCCAACTGGAACAACGCATCACTCACCATTGAAGATAGCTATTTCTTAACCAACAACGCCAATAGCGCACGTACGTCCCAAGGAGGCGGTGGAGCGATTCGTAATAACAGCGGGGCAACCGCCACCGTATTTCGCAGCTTGTTTGAAAACAATACCGTGAATGATGACGGAGGTGCCATTGCCCAAATGCCTACCGGAGGTTTAATAACGGTCAGCGATAGTACCTTTACTGGGAACGAAGCAACAGTCGGTGGTGGTGTGCATAGTACAGGACCGATCAAGTTATTATTTAACACCTTCCATAACAACCTATCTACCAATAGCATTGGGGGGACGACCCTGCGTATCTGGGGGAATACCACAACGCTTCAAGGAAATATTTTGTCTAGTGCAGGGCAAAATTGTAGCTTTGGGGGAAGCAGCACGATTGTTGTTAGTCTAGGACATAACATGTCATCAGATGATACTTGCCTAGAAGATGAAACAAATGGGGATCAGCTTGAAAGCGATCCGCTTTTAAATGCGTTAGCAAACAAT
>JBGCDP010000079.1:0-17340 GCA_045105475.1 Anaerolineae bacterium | reverse complement strand
TTGCAGACCACGGGTCGGCCGTTTGCCTGCCTCGTAAACAGATTTTGCGATTTCGAGCGCAGATAATACGCCCAATGCCCCGTCATATTTTCCCCCGGTTGGTTGAGTGTCCAGATGGCTACCCACCATCACGATAGGCAGTTCAGGATTTTCGCCCGCCATTGTGGCGAAAATATTGCCGATCGTATCCCGATGAATCACCATGTTGAGTTCGGTGCACTCATCGATAAATTGGTCACGCCCTTGATAATCAAGCTGGGAAAAAGCCATGCGTTTGACACCACCTTTGGCGGTTGCACCGATCTTGGCATAGTCGTGAACAGAGTCCCAGAGTCGTTCACCATTAATGTCTATTTTCATCACTTTCTCCTTTTTGATTATTGATCGTCCTACGAACGATTATAGTAGAGACTATGGCATTGCCGCTTCGCTTATTTGCGAATGTCTCGCCCCAGAAATGGAAAGATAGTGGCTTTTCGACAAATTTTAACCATGCCGGGGCTAGACATTTTCCGGGATTTGAATTCTTGATTACCATCTGCCATGAAAATGCCTAGCCCCTATCGGGTTTCCAACGAAAAATTATCAAACGCGACAACCAATCCACCCTGATCAAAGGTGCCTGCATCTAATCCAAACCCACCGGAGCTATAGGTTGAATCGTTAACGGAAAAGACCTCAAAGCCATTGATAAAAAAGCCTAAATCGCTACCCTGTGCCTCCACTTTGAGCAGGTTGCGATTGTCGAAGCCGGTGAGCAGCAGGGTCGTATCTTGCCAGCCGTCTGTGAGGCGTTCCCAACCGTTTTCGGCCGTTCGTTTCTCGACCATGAAACGGCCGTTGCCGGTGATGTCAAAGCGATAAAACTGCGGGGTCGTGCTCAGCACGTCCTGCATGCGGAAGACCATGCCATAGCCGCTATTTTTGCTACCGGCTAGCTGCATCACTTCAACTTGGGCCACAAAGTCACCAACGATTAGACCTTCGGCCGCCACATAGCGGGCGACGCCTGCGGCCGGAATCGAAAAGGTCAGCTGCCCATCTTGGATCGCTGTTTGACCCTGTTCATCACTTTCCAGCTTCCAAACCAAAGGTGAACGGCCGTCAAACTTGTCTTCGACGACAACACGCTCTGTACAGCCGGTGATCAATAGAAGAGTGACCAGTAAACCTGAGGCCAGTCGTTTAGGCGAGAATCGTAAATCGTAAATCGTCATTCGAAAATCGCTAAATTTTGAGCTCGCCAGTGGCGACATTTTTCGCGGCTTCAATAATCATCGGCACAACTTGCCCCATGCCTGCAAAACGCTTGTCTTTTGTTTGCCCACGCACATAGCGGATATAGATTTGTTGAATGATGACAACCAATCGATAAAGCCCCAGCGCGTAATAAAACTCGATGTCATCCATCGGCAGGCCGCTCGTTTGAGCGTACCGATCAACCAGTTCACGCCGAGTTGCAAAGCCGTGATAATCACCCGGCATCGGAGTCATCGCTTTGATATAAGGAGGATCGGTCGGTTCATACCAATAGGTGAGCAGTGCACCAAGATCGCATAGTGGGTCGCCCAGCGTGCACATGTCCCAATCAAATACGGCGACTAGTTTTGAAGGATCATCGGCCGCTAACATGCAGTTGTCGAGTTTAAAGTCGTTATGAACCAATGTAGACCGGCTGGTTGCAGGAACGTTATTCTTGAGCCATTCGTAAACAAAGTCGAAATCGGCCGAATCTTGCTCTTTGGCCTTGTGCCAACGGCGGTTCCACCCCTCAATTTGGCGCTCTACAAAGCCATCTGGCTTGCCCAATTCGCTCAGACCAATCGCGTCATAATCAACCGCGTGAAACTGAGCCAACGCATCGACTAAGGCGAAGCTCATTTTGCGCCCTGCGTCGTCATCCCCTTTAAACTTGTCTTGATATTTACGGCGTACAACGATGCCGTGTCGCCGCTCCATGACGAAAAAATCAGACCCAATCAGACTATGATCATCAGAAAACAAGAAGGCTCGTGGGGCATAAGGAAATGCCTGATAAAGTTTTGATAGCACCGTGTACTCACGTTTCATATCGTGGGCGCTTTTGGCAACGGGGCCAAGCGGCGGCCGACGGAGCACATATTCATGTGTGCCGTAGTCAAGGAGGTAAGTCAGATTGGCTGCACCACCACCAAATTGCCTTACTGCGAGCGGGTTTTCGGAGCCGGGTAGCTTCCCTTTTAAAAATGCGGCGATTTTCACCTCATCAAATTTTTCATCTGAGCGTACGTCAATGACGTCTGTTTGGGGTTCATTCGTAAACATGGTTGGGATTATAACGAGGGTAAGAGGTAGAGGGTAGAGTGGGTTGGGTGTAGAGAAAGATTAGAGCTAAATATTTCCTTAACAAAAATTCAATATGATTTGCCTGTTCTAAGCGATAATCAATTTTCAAAAGAAGATGGCGAAAGAAGGCATCCACATTGCAGTGGTTGAACGTATTTTAAATATGACTGGCATTACCGATGGGGTAGATGCATTGATTTAGGAGTTAAGGAGAAAAGGTATGAATCAAAAAACTGGGATAATAATCGGCGCAATTGTCGTCGTTCTTGCTTTGGGCGGCTTTGGCTACTGGTTTGTTTTGGGTGAACCGGAAGCGCCATCGGCCCCGATTGAGGCGATTCCGCTTGACCCGCCAACCGAAGTTGCTGAGGCTGAAGTTGTTGAGCCGGAGCCAATTGATGTGCCAGAAGAAGCCGAAGAGCCAGAGGTATTACCAACAGAGCCACCGGTAGAACCGACCAGCGAACCTACCGCGGTTGCTGAAGCTGTTGAAGAGGCTGTCGCGACAGCAATCACATGGGGGATTGATTCAGAGCAATCAACCGCTCGTTTTGAGCTAGATGAGGACCTCAACGGCGAAAGGATTACGGTGGTTGGGGTAGCTGATCAGGTCGCTGGGCAAATGCGCTTTAATGCGGCCGATCTGTCTACGGCCGAGATCGGGACCATTCAAGTGAATGCCCGTACATTCGCAACTGATAATGATCGCCGTAACAATGCGATCCAGAATCGCATTTTGCAGACGGGTGACTATGAATTTGTCACCTTTGAACCGACCAATATTGTTGGGATGCCAGCCACGGCCGCTGTGGGTGGCACCGTCCAGTTTGATATTGAAGGCAATTTAACGATTCGGGACGTGACCCTGCCGGTGACTTTTTCAGCCATCGTAGATTTGATTGATACCAACACCATTGAAGGGACAGTTGCGACCATCATTGCATACAGCGATTTTGGGATTAATGTTCCTCAGGTTCCGGTGATTGCAAATGTCGAAGAAGAGCTTGAAATCTATATTGATTTCCGAGCCAATCCTGTCGAATAGAAGCAAAAGACTTGTTTAGACCAGTTTGGTTTTTAAAACCAGACTGGTCTTTTTTTTTGCGTATGTGCGAAATACAATCCCAATATGATTCATCCATCTACCCAAAAAGTAATCGATGCGACCCAAGCGCTCGATATTGAAATTGAAGTTGTGACCCATGCGGAGCCAACCCGCACGGCACAAGAAGCGGCTGATGCTGTTGGCTGTGCCGTTGACCAGATTGTTAAAAGCCTCTGTTTTACTGTGGCAGACAAACCGGTCATGGTACTGGTTGCTGGCCATAATCGGCTCGATGAGAAAAAGCTGGCCGGACTGTTTGAGGTCGGCCGCGGTAAAGTCAAACGAGCCAATGCCGATACGGTCAAAACAGCAACCGGCTATTCGATAGGTGGAGTCAATCCGTTTGGGTTGGCCACTGAAATGCCGATTTTGGTTGATGAAGATCTCATGCGTTTTGATTCAGTATGGACGGCGGCCGGAACACCAAATACTGTTTTCGAAATTAGTTCGCGTGCGTTGGTTTTGGCAATTGAAGGCAAAGTGGTGGACGTTAAAAAAGAAGGGTAAAACGATATGAGCACAGCAGGCGTTACGTTTCAATCAAAAAATGGGAATAAGTTGGTCGGTCGACTGTGGCTGGCGAAAGGGGAAAATCCCCGGCCGACAGTGCTTTTGCTGCATGGCTTACCTGGAATCGATCAAAATCATGATCTCGCCTATGCGCTTAAAAATGCTGGCTGGAACTGCCTGATTTTTCATTATCAAGGATCATGGGGCAGCGAGGGGGGGTATTCTTTACATCATGTACTGTCCGATATCGATCAAGCGCTTGAATTTTTGACCACCCATCCAGATGTGGATCGCGACAATATTGTGGTTTGTGGTCACAGTTTAGGCGGTTGGGCCGCCGTGATGACGGGCGCTCGCCATTCGGCAGTTAAAGCGGTCATTTCAATCGCTGGTGTTAGCGATTGGTCAATGATGAATTTGAATGAAGAGTTTGCAACCGGAACCACGCTATTTCTGGTTGGCATTCAACCTGCTCGCTTGATTCAGGAATCGACAGAGCTTGAACATGCTGTTGACATGGTTGAGCAGCTTAACGGCCGACCGTTACTCGCTGTCCATGGCACCAAAGATCCCGGTGTGCCGTTGGCACATAGTGAAGCATTGCTTGAGCGATATTCAACAAACTCAACATTGCATGTTATCGATGGGGCGGATCATGGTTTTTCTTGGCAGCGGGATGAACTGATCGGGACGGTTTTAGGGTGGTTAAAAAGGCTTGTTTAGATTTGTTAAGTCAATTTTCGGTGAAGCCGACGCGGCCCATTACTAAATCTATCGCTTTCTACTAGGACAGATTTGAAAAAGATTATGCAAGGTTTTTACGCATTGCACGGTGTTCTGCAAGAGAATCCAGTGGATGGTATCATCGTGCGCATAATATTCTAGAAGAGTCTGTTGTGGTTCACCGAATAGAACTTTTCGACAAATTCATCATTGGGCTTGTACCTATTTCGCAAAAACAAGCGACTTTTGGGTCAGATAAACCCACTACATGCATGCGAAGCTAGAAGCTAAGTCTGCCCTTTGCAAACACGCAAAAAAATAATTTTGGAGAAAACCTTTCAACATGGAAAAAAATATAACCTTACTGCCGGGTGACGGCATCGGCCCGGAAATCGTTGACGAAACAGTCAAAGTCTTCGGTGCAATTGAGAGCAAATTTGGTCATAAGTTTAACTACACAAGCGGCCTGATTGGCGGAATTGCAATTGACGAAACGGGCGATCCACTGCCAGAAGAAACGCTCGGCATGTGCTTAGAAGCTGATGCGATCATGATGGGCGCAGTCGGCGGCCCAAAATGGGATGACCCCAAAGCTGAAACGCGGCCGGAAAAAGGGCTACTACGTATCCGAAAAGAATTGGCCGTTTTCGCCAACATCCGGCCGGTAAAAGTGTTTGATGCGTTGGCTGATGCAAGCCCGCTTAAACCAGAAATCGTTAAAGGGGTGGACATCGTCTTTATTCGTGAGCTAACCGGTGGTATCTATTTTGGAACCCCACGCGGCCGGGAAATGCGCGACGGTCAGCGGGTCGGTTATGACACGATGATCTATAGTGAGAGCGAAATCGAACGGATTTTGCGTATCGGTTTTGATCTCGCTCGTCAACGACGTGGCAAGCTGACATCTGTAGATAAGGCCAACGTGTTGACCACCATGCAGGTATGGCGTGAGATCGCTCATGAAGTTAAAAACGACTATCCCGATGTTGAGTACGAGGATATTTTGGTCGATGCGATGGCGATGTACTTGGTCAATAATCCACGTGACTATGACGTGGTTGTGACCGGCAACATGTTTGGCGATATTTTGTCAGATGAGGCGTCAATGATCACAGGCTCACTCGGGATGCTCCCATCTGCCTCGATGGGGAAAGCTGGTTCTGTTGGACTGTTTGAGCCAAGCCACGGCTCAGCACCTGATATCGCTGGTACAGGCAAAGCCAATCCACTTGCAACGATCTTGTCTGGTGCGATGTTGATGCGCCTCAACCTAGGCTTAATGGCCGAAGCTGATGCGATCGAAAAAGCGGTTGATGATGTACTTGCGGCCGGACACCGTACGGCCGATCTTGGCGGCGGTGACGCATCTTTAAGCACAACTGCAATGGGTGACCTAGTTGTTGAAATGATCGAAAAGGCAGAGTAGGGCAAGCTCTTATTAACCTTTAAAGATACAGTCTAACAGACCTCAAAAAACCAAAATTTCATCTGACTTTTTAAGCGGCTAGATATTTTTATCTAGCCGCTTTTTCTTTGTCCAACGTGCATAGAACGTAAACTGAGGCTACTTTTTGTAAACCACGCTACACCGAATTTGCCCACATAAAAAGTCTGCATTCATCTCGTAATAGTTCCTTAATACCTTAGTAACAACTGCGTAATTCGAGCTCCATAAACTCCTGAGTGTCTGTCTGCTTACACATGTGTCGAATAGATATCCCTTAGTTTGTTACGAAGAAATTACAGGAATTTAAATCCGTTAATAAAAAGTAAGACGTGCCCGTAATTGCTGCTCAAATAGCGCATGTAGTTATGAAATTTTACTTTGACGGAAATTACTAGGAGTGATGAAATGTTAGATTTTCCAGTTCGCAAAACATTTCCAAATTTGGAAGAGATTTATGCAAAAAGAGCGGAGCCAAACAAAGTGCAGAGCAAAAAAAACTTAAAAAGCTTTGATTTCCTGAAGACGAAATTCAGTAATCTGAATGCTTCAGACCAGAAGCTTTTTCAAAAATTTGGGGCAGGTCCAATTGTGCGGTTGCCCTATTCAAACATTCACCATGCGTTTGAAGCACAGGCATTTGTAAACCCTGATGGGATTGCGGCCGACCATTTGGGTGCAACCATCACTTACGGTGAACTTAATCGTCAGGCAAATCGGCTGGCAGCCAAGCTCGCACAACATGGTGTTTCAAATGGAGATGCGGTTTCATTGTTCACGCGCCGCTCCATTCCCATGCTCGTCGGCATAATGGCCACACTCAAAGCGGGCGCATGTTATGTGCCACAAGATGTGAAAGTGGCCCCTGAGCCACAGCTGCGCCATGTTGCGACGGTAACCGGCAGCCGTGTGATTTTGACTCTTTCAGAGTTCGCCCACCTTGTGCCTGAAGTAGCTGGGGTGACAGTAATCAGCATCGATAAAATGATGCAGCAACCGCTCTCAACCACCGACGCAGCCCAATTTGTGCCTGATGCACCGGTTCAACCCGATGATCGCTGTTTTATTTTATTTACCTCGGGGACGACGGGAAATCCGAATGGGGTGCAAGTGACCCATCGGAACGTATGCAACATTCTCTTGACGGAACCGGGCAATATGGGGATGGCGCCTGGCAAAAAAGTTGCTCACATCCTGAGCATTTCGTTTGATATGGCGGCTTGGGAGACGTTGGGTTGTTTGGCCCATGGAGCTACCCTCATGATTCGCGGCCGGGATTTTCTCGCTGTCGCGAAACAGGCTGATGTGATTATTTCAACTCCATCGATTTTAAGCACAATCGATGCGGATCAGTGCCGCCAGGTGCAAGCGGTGGCAGTAGCTGGTGAGCCATGTCCACGTGTTTTAGCTGACAAGTGGTCAGAGTTTGCGACTTTCTATAACTCGTGTGGCCCAACTGAAACGACAATTGTTAACACGATGGAGCCGCATTATCCGACCAAAGAGCGGTTAACCATCGGCCGACCCACCCCGAATAACACTGTTTATGTGCTCGATGAAAATCTTCAACCCTTGCCAATCGGTGAAGTTGGCGAGATGTGGGCGGGTGGCGATTGTGTGACCGCAGGCTATCTCAATAACCCTGAACTCACGGCCGAACGGTACGCAGACGATCCGTTCTTGCCAGGGCGTAAAATGTTCCGTACCCGTGATTTGGGACGATGGACACCTGAGGGTGAGCTTGAGCATTTCGGCCGGACAGATGACCAAGTCAAGATTCGTGGTTTCAGAGTGGAGCTCGACTCAGTGTCGGCTGCACTTGAAGCGGCACCAAACGCGGTACGCGCCACCACCATGAAATTTGATAGCCGAAACCTAGTTGGTTTTGTCAGCCCGAAAACGGTTGATATTGAAGCGGCCCACCAGTCTGTTTTAGACAAGCTCCCTTATTATTGCGATCCGATTTTTATCCTCGCATTTGATGAGCTTCCACTTACCGGCCGTGGAAAAGTCGACAAAAGACTGCTCATGTCACTCGCTATTGAACACGCTAAAGCCAATAACATACTTGAGTCAGAAGAAGGGGGAAAATAACAATGTTGGAAAGTTTAGAACGATTTGCAGAGAGTAAACCTGCGCATAAACAAATCGATCCAGAACAAAAGCAGGCAATCGAACTGCCACCTAGAAATGTTTGGTGGAAGTCGATGTGGCGGCATCACCGTCTGTATCACTACCATCGCTTAGTCGCGATGATGGTCGTCATTAACGGGATTGTGTTCTACCAAGCCGTTGTGAATTGGGCTTGGTTCACGGCCGACAGCATAAATTTAGGGGCAATTTCTAATATGGCGATTGCAAATATCGGAACAGCAATCCTGTTTCGGTCGCAGTATGTTGTGAATTTGCTTTTCAAAATAGCGACTAGTGTGCCAACCAGTTGGCCGCTACGCATTCGGCAGATGGCTGGCAAGGTTTATCATTTTGGTGGCATCCACAAAGGTGGCAACATGGTCGGCACCCTTTGGTTTGCTGGATTTGTTGGCTCACTTTTCTACACCTTTTTTAATGGGCAAGGCGGAGTTTCGATTGGGACCTTTACCGCCACAAATATGATCTTATTGTTGCTTGTAGCTTTAATCGTGATGGCATTGCCAAAGCTTCGTCAGAAGTATCATGATTATTTTGAGCTGACCCATCGCTTTGGTGGATGGACCGCTTTGTTGCTCTTTTGGATTCAAACGATGTTGTTCGTTAACGATCAACGGGGTGGCATTCCATTTAGCCAAGCGCTCTTTTCATCTTTTGGTTTTTGGATGCTCATCGCCATTACGATCAGCATTATTATGCCTTGGCTAAAGCTTAAGAAAGTTCCGGTCGATCTGTCCGTTCCTTCTAATCATGTGACATTGGCAAACTTTGATTATGGTGTGACTCCATTTGCGGGTTCATCAACAACGGTTAGTCGGAGTCCTTTAACAGAATGGCACTCGTTTGCAAATGTACCTGCTCCAGGTAAGAGTGGATATCGCCTGACGATTTCACGGGCCGGAGATTGGACCGGAGCATTGATCGATGACAAGCCTTCTCACTTGTGGGTCAAGGGGATTCCAACGGCCGGGGTTGGCAACGTCGACAAACTGTTCAAACGCGTGGTTTGGATCGCAACCGGGAGCGGGATTGGGCCAACATTGCCCCATCTTTTGACTGGGGACACTCCAGCAAGGTTGGTTTGGTCAACGCGCAACGCCCGTAAAACTTATGGGGAAGATTTAGTTGATGAGATTCTAGATCACGAGCCAGATGCTTTAATTTGGAACACAGACGAACTCGGCCGACCTGATCTGGTTCAACTGGCTTATGAAGCGGTTGTTGACTTTGACGCAGAGGCTGTCATTGTGATCTCAAATGAAAAATTGACCCGTATGGTCGTATACGAAATGGAAGCCCGTGGCATTCCAGCTTACGGCGCGATTTGGGATTCTTAAAAAAAGTGGTTAGTGGATAGTGATTGGTGGTTAGTTTCGAACCAACTGCTAGTCACTACCCATCAGTCACTATAACCGACTAAACTATGAACTTAATTATTGAAAGAATCGACCGTGTGGTTTTGATCAAAATCAATCGGCCGAAGGTGTTGAATGCACTCAGCTCTGAAGTGATGCGTGAAATGCTCGACATCATGGAGCCACTTGACCGTGATCCTGACGTGGGTTGTTTTGTGATCACCGGCAACGAACGTGCATTCGCGGCCGGGGCCGATATCAAAGAGCTTGAAAGCAAATCATACATGGACATGTTCCATGAAGACTTTATGGCGGGCTGGGATCGTTTCACGGCGTTGCGTACGCCGAAAATTGCGGCCGTCTCTGGCTATGCTTTAGGCGGTGGCTGTGAGCTGGCGATGATGTGTGACATGATCTTTGCCGGAGATAATGCGAAATTTGGCCAGCCAGAAATCAAGTTGGGCTTAATTCCAGGCATGGGTGGTTCACAGCGTTTAACTCGATTAGTGGGTAAATCTAAAGCGATGGATATGATCTTAACCGGCCGGATGATGAAGGCTGACGAGGCTGAACGGGCTGGGTTGGTGGCGCGTGTAATTGAAGCAGACAAGCTTTTAGAAGAGACGCTGGAGACGGCCAAAGAGATTGCTGGTTTTAGCAAAGCGGCAGCTATGGTCGGCCGGGAAGCGGTCAATCAGGCACTCGAAACTGATCTGCATGATGGGCTCCATTATGAACGACGGATTTATTATGCGTTGTGGGCGACTGAAGATGCTCAAGAAGGGATGAGGGCATTCATCGAAAAGCGGGACCCTGTTTTTGTCGGCCGATAGTAGGCTTAATACTTAATTGACGTAAGCATAGACCTTTCTAGTTTTCAAAAACCAGAAAGGTCTTTTTTTGTTTATCTACCAACAAAAGGTAGCAATACTGATTGAACTTCAACACTTTCTTCCACGGTTATTGTGCTTGTTGTTGTTCGTCTATTGCCGTCATTGTCTTCTACATCAAGCAAGACTGTATATTCACCTGCCGAGTCATAAGTATGAGTAGCCATTTGACCTTCAGCAAAGGTTTCATCGCCAAAAGACCAAAGATATTTGACTATAGTTCCATCGTCATCGACCGATTGTCCTCCGTCAAACATATATTCGGTTGAAGCAAACAAGTTAAAGTTCGATTTAATTGCAGGAGTAGGTGGCAATTCTGTACCGGCAGACGTAATCGTCATTGTAAATGTTGTGTTGCCTGCATGAATTTTGTCACTGAAGGCTCCTGCTCCAGATGTTGCGGCAACTCCGGCACCATAGAATACGACTGTTCCTGGTGTGTCCGGTGCAATATAGCTGAAGCTGAACGATACTTTGCCATTATCTAGTAAAGTCGGCCGTGCATGGCCAATCTCAGTTAAGCCATCGACCAATGAAATACAGGTTTTGTTGGAGTGTTCTGGAATTCCTTGTGAAGGGTCGCGGCATTCAACCGGAATCTCATTTTTCCCTAGTAGGGTTCCGGCATCAATAGCGATATTAAATCCGGCCGTTGTTACCGTTTCAGTGTCAGAATTACGATCGACAGTAAGGATAAAATCAACCGTATCCCCAGCCATAATTTCAGTTGGTCCAGATAGCTCTAGCGTAGGTGTGTTGGGTCCAAAGTGACAGCTGCTACAGGTTGCCCCTTGTTTGCCGCTGCGCCCAATACGACCATATGGGTACGCATATAGCAAGCTCGCCATCGAAATCGAACTCATTAAAACGATGAATAGAATATAAAAAACTCTTTTTGATTTCATTTTACCTTCTCAGTTTATGGGCCTGTTTGGGTGTGATAATAACTGTCTGCCCGTGTGCATTCTACCTAAACTGCGATAACATTCATAATCAGGTTTTACTGATTTACAACAAGAAAATTTCCAGGTTAGGAGTAGACGATGTCAGAAAACGGAACGGCCGATAAAACGGCACTAAACAAATATAGCGCAACCATTACCCAGCAGAAAAAGCAGGGTGCTTCGCAGGCGATGCTTTACGCCACGGGGATGACCGAAGAGGATATGAACAAACCTCAGGTTGGGATTGGTAGCGTATGGTATGAAGGGAACAGCTGTAACATGCACCTGATGGCTTTGGCTAAAAAGGTAAAAGACAGCGTCACTGCGGCCGGAATGGTGGGGATGCGTTTCAATACGATTGGTGTAAGCGACGGCATTTCAATGGGAACCGATGGGATGAGCTTTTCGCTTCAGTCACGTGACCTGATTGCTGATTCAATTGAAACGATCATGGGCGCTCAATGGTATGACTCTTTGATCACGCTCCCTGGGTGTGACAAAAACATGCCTGGCTGTATCATGGCGATGGCGCGCTTAGATCGGCCGTCGATTATGATTTATGGCGGTACGATTCGGGCAGGCGAGTTTAATGGTCAAAAACTAGACATCGTTTCTGCTTTTCAAAGCTACGGAGAATACATTTCTGGGCGTATCACCGAAGAAGAACGCCAAGGGATTGTGCGCCACGCTTGCCCTGGGGCGGGTGCTTGTGGCGGCATGTATACGGCGAATACGATGGCGAGCGCAATCGAAGCGTTGGGAATGAGCCTGCCATACTCGGCTTCAATTCCGGCCGAAGAGAAAGAAACTGAACTTAAAGAAGCGGGCGAAGTGATCAAGTACTTGATGGAACACGACATCAAGCCATCTGACATTATGACCCGTGCATCTTTTGAAAATGCGATGGTTGTCGTGATGGCACTGGGTGGATCGACCAATGCGGTTCTGCATTTGATTGCGATGGCGCGTTCGATGGGGATTGATCTGACAATTGCTGACTTTCAAGCCGTTAGCGAAAAGGTTCCATTCTTGGCTGACCTCAAACCATCGGGTAAATATGTCCAAGAAGACCTGCATAAAGTTGGTGGTACACCGGCTGTTATGAAGTTCTTGCTTGAGCATGGCTTACTTGACGGCAGCTGTATGACAGTAACGGGCAAAACATTGGCTGAAAATCTTGCAGTTTTGCCTGGGTTACCTGCAGATCAGGACATCATCCGGCCGTTGGATAATCCGATTAAAGCGAGTGGCCATTTGCAGATTCTTTTTGGAAACTTATCTCCAGAAGGATCTGTCGCGAAAATCACCGGTAAAGAAGGTGAGGTTTTCAAAGGCACCGCCAACTGTTTTGATTGTGAAGAAGATATGATCACCGCTTTGGAGCAAGACAAAATCAAAAAGGGTGACGTGGTTGTGATCCGGTATGAAGGGCCAAAAGGTGGCCCGGGTATGCCGGAAATGTTGACCCCAACGAGCGCGATTATGGGTGCTGGATTGGGTAGTGATGTGGCGATGCTAACAGACGGCCGTTTTTCTGGTGGTTCACACGGATTCATCGTGGGGCATATCACGCCCGAGGCTCAAGAAGGGGGACCATTGGCACTTTTGCAGAATGGTGACACCGTTACAATCGATGCGATTAAAAACACGCTTAGCGTTGATTTGACCGATGAAGAGCTCGCTGCACGCCGTGAAAAGTGGGTAATGCCCCCATACAAGGCGACTCGTGGTACACTCTATAAATACATCAAAAATGTAAAATCTGCTTCACAGGGGTGTGTCACCGACGAGTAAACTAGCGCGACTCTGGGTGGTTTGTGAAGCTAAATTCGTTGGATATTGAGTTTCGGATGCCCGTGCTGGAAAGTTATGTCGATGGAAGAAAAGCTCATCAAAACACCTGAATTAGAAATTCGGGTACTTGCGAACGGTATTCATATCTATAAATTAGCAGATTGGTCTGAACGGGGTTTAGAACAATGGGAAGAGTCGCTTAATAGTCGGCTTGACCAAGCGACTGAAAGGGTGCTGTCAATTTATGACATGCGCCATATGAGTACCGTTTCACGACGTGGATTTACTGTTGTGAACCGCATTAGTACACATCAGAATATTGATCTAGCATATAGCGCAGCGGTCATTAGCAGCCGACGCGTTTCCATTTTAGTTAACACGTTGACACAGATGAGGCGTAACAATGAGCATAGCCGAATCTTTTCTGATATGGATAAGGCTCTTGAATGGGTGTTGCTCAAGACAAAGGCATCTTTTGAGATGAAGCGATCTTCGCTTTAATTCAAGCGAGTCGATTGATATAAATCAAAATCCCGGCCGACCTTAATCAAGGTCGGCCGGGATTTTTTTGTTTCTTGCTAGGCTTATGTTAAACCGTGTCTGACCGCATAAACGGCCGCTTGGGTACGGTCACGCAAGTTTAGGCTCTTTAGAATATTTGAGACATGGTTTTTTACCGTCCCCTCAGTGATCACAATTTTCTCCGCAATCTCCCGATTGGTGGCACCATTGGTCAGTAAAATCAATATCTCGATCTCCCGCTGGGTGAGAGGGATCTCTTCTACGGGATATTCGACTCTTTGTTGCTTTTTAAGCCTGCCAACAAGGTTCCCCGAAACTTCCGGCCCTAGCTGAAAAATCCCTTGGTTGGCTAACTGAATCGCCTTGATCAGCTCTTTAGCAGGTGTATCTTTCATCAAGTAACCACAGGCTCCAGCTAACAAAGATTGCACCACATACTCATCATCATCAAATGTTGTGAGCATAATAATTTGACAATTCGGGTGAGCTTGGCTGATTTTTCCGGCCGCCTCTATGCCAGTCATATTTGGCATGCGGATATCCATCAAAATAATGTTTGGCTGCAACGCCTGGGCCTGATCGATCGCTTCCTGGCCGTCGGCCGCAGTTCCTACCACTTCAAAAGCCTCGTCAATTTCAAGCATGGACGCCAGACCTTCACGGACAAGCCATTGATCGTCAACAATGAGAATGCGGATAAGTTGATTGGATATGGTCAAATTTTTACCCTCGACTGTTGATTAAAAACGTAGAGTTGCATCGTCTGTTTAATTTAAATTCCGTTCCTCTGTCAATCCATTTTTCTGCGGTGTGATGACGGTCAACACAGTCCCTTTTTGTGATGCACTTTCAATTTTGTACTGGCCACCAACTAGGGCAACTCTCTCTTGAATGCCTTGTAACCCATATCGGCCGTTACTCGACTGAGCGCCATTGTTTTCCTCAAAGCCTTTTCCGTTATCACTAATTTTTAGACTAGCATGATCTGTATCAAAAATTAAGTCGATCGTTGCTTGGGTGGCATTTGCATGCTTATGTATATTCGTCAGCCCTTCTTGAACGATCCGGTAAAGGGTCATTCTAATAAAGGTTGAGTAGGTGCTACTGTCACCTGAAAGGTTGAAATCGATGGCTAGATTATGATGACTCATCCGCTTGATTAGATCATGTAATTCTGGGACTAAATCAAATTTATCTTCTTGCTCTCTTAAGGCTTTGACTGATGCCCTTACTTCGGTGAGCGCTTCTCGAATGGTTCTTTGGGCATGGTCTAGCGCCGTAGCAGACTTACCTAAGTCCCGCTTCAGAAATAAGGTGGCTTTTTCTAATTGAATACTAGATGCCATTAAATGATGACCTAAACTGTCATGAATATCACGGGCCAGCCGGTTTCGCTCGTCGGTGGCGGCCAAGGTAGCAACTTGGGTTGAATAAGCTTTTAATTGCTGGTTGGTTTCCCTTTCTTGCAGCAACACATTAGCCATGAGGATCACCATCAATACCCCTAACAGATAGACAAGCAGGTTGTTGATGTCGCCAGAAGCGGGCAGCAGGCCGGGAGAAAGCCCTGCTACAAAAACAGCCACAATAATGGTCGACACAAAAGCAAATCCATAAGCGGTATTTTGGCCAAATGTAAAACATGTAAACAGCAGGACTGGGTAGAGCATGTACACAGCGAATGGGACCCTGCCCAAAAATATCATGGCGGTTACTAATATCAAGCGTAACCCTAAATGCACGGCAGCTTCGTTACGGGGTAGGTTGGGGAGCGACTTGTTGGTGAGCAGGTATTCTAGAAAGATGAGGATAGTGGCGATAGCGCCATTGCCCAATAGCGGCATCCACATAACGCTGGGAGGAGTCGGCCGCGGCCGGATATTGTTTGCAGAGGCACCCAAATCGAGCTTGCTAATTAGAATATAGAGGATGATCGCCAAAACGACGCTTATATAAAGGGTGATTGCGATCCGTTGATAACGAGCTGTCATAGTTAGAAAGAGTATCAGGAAGCATGGAAACCTACTACATGCCAAACGTCATAATCTTTGGTAGTCGTCGTCTATGCCATTTGGCATATGGGCTGGGAAAAACCTATCGAACAGCATATATGCTCGGCTTACTTAAAAGTTTACGCTGGTGAGGAATCAAATTGATTCAAAAAATCTTTATAAGCATCCCTCTTAACTCCCCTCACGGATTGAAAACTCAAGTTTATTTATCGACGAGTGCCATATACGCACTCAATGGTCTGAGGCTACCTGTAAAGAGATTATCAAAATTTAGTAATTCGATTTTCGAATTACCAGAAGGAAATATTATGAAAATTAGAAACTTACTCCTGTTCATTCCTCTTTTAATGATGGCTTGTGCAGGACCAACGCCCGGCAGCGAACCTGAGGCTCTACTGCCAACTGAAGCAGTCGAGGCTGAAAGCCCGGCGGAGCAAGAAGTTGAAGAAAGTAACTCTGTGGAAGACGATAGTGAAACAGTTGTGGTCGAGGAAGTGGAGGCAGATGTTACTGAAACTGTGGCTGACAGCTCTGCCAATTCGCTTTCTTCAGAATACTTCGGCTCATACACAATCAGCGATACCGGTTTTGGGACTGAGGTCAGCGTAACGGTAGATGAGGCGACCAACACGCGGACCATCGTGTCGAATGCGTTGCCCAACCATGAGACGGGCGAATTCCCCAGCGAGGGCAACCCCAATCCAATTAGCGAGCAGGAGAGATCATATACTTTCCCTCTCACGCCTACTTACGTGGGGGTTCCGACACCAGCCAGCATACCGGCCGTCGCAATCAACGGCATCAAATTTCAGCCAAACACTGGTGAACGAGCCGTCTGTGAGAACGACATCGTTTACAACATTGAGGCTGTCAACTTGGGCATTATTCATGAAGATGTTCCTGTGGGCTTAGACTTTAACAACGCCCATGTACAGCCAACAGGCGAGTACCACTACCATGGCGTCTCCGATTTGCTGGTCGATTCTAATGCTTTTGATGAAGACCTCGTATTTGTTGGTTTCGCCGCAGACGGTCATTTTATGTATCGCTCTCAGAGCAACGCGTATCAGACCAGCTACCGTTTAAGCACGGATGAAAGAGAAGGTATCAACTGTGTCCACGTTAGACAAAGTGGCGCAACGAGTTCATTAACGTTTGGGACAACCAAAGATGGATCGCTCTCACAGGACTGGAGTTTCGACCTAAGCTATGGCGACCTAGACCAGTGTAACGGGATTGAGATTGATGGTGAATACCTGTATCTCATCACAAATGAATACCCATTTGTGCCAAGATGCTTGATGGGTGAGTTCGCAGGCAATAATGCTGGTGCTGGTCAGGGCGGTCAGGGCGGTCAGGGCGGTCAGGGCGGTCAAGGCGGTCAAGGTGGCGGCCGTGGCCAAGGTACCCCTCCTGATTTTGCTGGGGCTGCTGAAGTATTAGGGATCACGGAAGATGCTCTACGTGAAGCCGTGGGACCCCCACCACATGATTTTGCAGCCGCAGCAGATTCTCTGGGAATTACATTAGAAGAGTTAGAAAAGGCTCTGGGCGATGAATAGTTA
>JBGCDP010000078.1:0-39408 GCA_045105475.1 Anaerolineae bacterium | reverse complement strand
AATTAATTTCGGTTCTAAAAGTTCTGCTTGCACCGAGGCACCGTGCATGAGAGCAAACAGCTTTTCGGCCGCCTGTCTCCCCAAATGGACATGCGGCTGTTGAATCGTCGTTAACGAAGGTAAAAAGTAGGCAGCGATTTCGAGGTCATCAAAGCCAACGACAGAGACATCATTTGGCACTGAAATCGCTTGTTGATGCAGCCCGTTAATGACACCGATAGCGGTCCGATCGTTGTAGCACATAATTGCTGTGGGCGGGTCAGCTAAATTCATAAGCACATCAGCGGCGGTTAGCCCGCCTGCAATCCCCCCATCCCCTGAAACAACCCAAGCCGGATTATGTGGAAAACCGGCCGACTCTAAAGCGTTGATATACCCCTGATAGCGCAAGGAGTCGCTGCTAGTTTGAGTGCCTAAGGCCACATAGGCAATTTTGCGATGACCGAGTGAAATCAGATGATTCACACCCATCTCAACCCCACGCATCTGATCAATTGCGACAGAAAAGGGGTATTCGTAGTGGTTGATCAACACGGCCGGAATGGTGCCTGACTCACGATCAAGATAAGCATCATCAACTAAAGAGCCAGCGACAACAAATCCAGCCAAACGCTTTTGATCAAATGCATCGAACAGCTTGCGATCCCGATCAACATCTTGGTTAAAGCTGCCGACAAACAGTTCATGCTGATGGGCAATCGCAACTTCTTCAATCCCACTCAAAATGTTCATGTAAAAGGGGTCTGTGAAATCAGGGATCGCAACACCTATTGTGCGTGACTGCTTCCCTGCCAAATGACGAGCGGACTCACTGGGGATATACCCCATCTCAACAGCTAATGCCTGGATTTTTAGCTGCATGACCTCGCTGATGCGTGGATGATTTTTGAGCGCCCGTGAAACAGTTGATGGGGCTACTCCCGCTTCTTTTGCAATGTCTTTTATCGAAATAGTCATGGATACTTCCTAGTTGGTGCAAACGCTTGCGCAAAGAATAGCAGAATGTTTCTCTTAGAGCGCAAACGCTTGCGCAACACTAATCAAAATCCACCCATTAGGAAAAACGAGGGATTGTAGAAAACTAGACATGAGCCTAAAGTCTTAGCCACACCATTAGTTAAGGCTACATAAATCAAAAGGGGACTTGCATGTATAGCTAAGAAGCAGTGAGAAAAAAAGAGGTTTGTTTTGCGTGCAAGTAGGGGTTTACCGATCAGGAGTTAAAACTAATGACAAACCGATATTCAAGCTTGGTATATGAAATTGGGGATACGATATTTACCGGTTTAACAGCCAAAGGTCTTCAGCAGATAGAAATTGAGCAGCATAAAGCAGAGGCGGTTACTCATTTAAGTAATTATCAATTTGAACAAGCAGCCAGCGCATTAGGTGAGATGGCGGATCTCATAGGAGAAATGGAGTTCCCAAATGATGAAGCACTTGTGCGATTTGGGCAGGCACGTGCTTATGCCAAAATACCGCATCAGTTTCAAAATGCCGTGGACATGTGCCATATGGCCATGTCATTAGCAGAGCAAGTAGGAAATAGCCTGCTGCGGGCAGATGTCTGTCAATTTTTAGCAAAACTTGAGATTGCTCATGAAAATTTCTCGTCAGCCCTTCTCTCAATTGCTCAGGCGATTGACATCTATGAAGTGCTGGGTGGACAGAATGAAAATTTGATGGCCTGCTATCGGGTTCAGGGTCTGCTTGCAGGGTTGTTACTGCAATTTAGCTTGTCGAAAATAAGTTTTACCATTTCGCTTGAACTATCAAAAATGGCTGGGGACGGTCTGATGGCGCTTGAAATTGAGCAGCTTAAAACGGTGATGCTTTCCTTCGAAAATGGAGAACTCTCAGCCAGCGTTCTTGGGCAAATTTTTTCAGCCATGGTTCTTTTCGGCCGACGAGACATTAATGCCCATCGTCTACTCAACTCATCGATAGAAGAACTCAATCGAGATAATTTTGCAGTCGCGCAAAAACTGGCTGAGAGGAGCCTCGATATGGGGAAGGTCGAACAATCGGCCGATGGGTTTTGCCGGTATTTAATTGCTAGCCTAGTCTTAGCTGAAATCTATGATGCCCAAAAGTCCAGGATTTCTGTCCTCAAGGTTTTGTTACGCTGCAAATCATTCGCAGAAAAACATTTTAGAAACCAGGATAGCAACGCCTTTGTCAAGCAATATCTTGATTCGTTTCACATGCGCTGGGGCAAAGTAGAGTTAAGGCAGGTTGTGGCCAAGTATTATGAGCTGGCTACAAAACGTCAAATAAAGGAACCACATTGATCTTTGGCAAACCAGCTAAATAATATGAATCATGGCTATTTGGCGTTTTAAAAATATCGTTGGCAGATTAATATCAATAGATAAGCAACTAGATTAACCTTGCCAACTTTTCAAAAAAAAGTACCCTCCCCACCATTATGACTACCAACAAAAAAGCTTTAATCAACTGGGGCGGCTGGGACGGCCATGAGCCGGAAGCCTGCGCCAATCTGTTTGCCGGAATCCTCAAAAACGAAGGATACGACGTCGACGTCGTCCATGACCTTGACCGCTTTCTCGACGCTGATTATATGGCCTCGCTCAACCTCATCATCCCGATTTGGACGATGTCACAAATCACCAACGAGCAAGAAGCTGGGCTTCTCGCGGCCGTGCGCGGTGGGGTCGGCCTTGGCGGCTGGCATGGTGGGATGGCAGATGCCTTCCGCCAAAATATCGATTATCAATTTATGGTTGGGGGGCAGTGGGTCGCTCACCCTGGAAACATCATCGACTACACTGTGAATATCACCGATCACAATGACCCGATCACGGCCGGTCTTTCAGACTTTCAAATGCATTCAGAGCAATACTACATGCACGTTGACCTAAGCAACCAAGTCTTAGCGACAACCACCTTTTCTGGAGAGCATGAAGGAATTGATTGGATCAAGGGTGCAGTAAGCCCTGTTGTCTGGAAGCGGATGTATGGCAAAGCTCGTGTTTTCTACAGCTCGCTAGGCCATGTTGCAGCCGATTTCGATGTGCCTGAAGCACGCGAAATCCAGCGTCGTGGGCTCCTGTGGGCAACCACATAAAAGAAGCACTGGCTGGTTAAATCTATATTCAACCAAAATATCAAGCGTCTAAATAAGTTACCTGTAAATAAGCCTTATTTTGCGAAAAATCAACGTCAGAGATTTTTACATTCGAAATTTCTAATCCGGTTCGATTTTTCAAGTCTATAAGCAGCTCGGCTCTATTTACAGGTTTTATATTTTCAAGCCTATCATAGACCACCTTATAACTCCCTTTTTTGACCAGTTTCGTTTTCGGCCGAATGAATAGCTCAATCAGCCATGTTGCAACAACCAAAACCACATTAACAAAGACCAGTTCAACCAAACTTATATTTGCAGAGACCATCCCATTAAAAACTGCAATCGTAATAAATACAAACAGATAAGTCGCAGTTTTTAAGCCTATTGTCTCAGTGCGGTAACGCAATATCGTAAAGATCGCAAACAGCCCAAAACCAAAGCCAATCCCTATATCCGAACGACTCATCAGATAAATAATAAAAAAAATAGCGATGTTAAAAGAACCAAAAATAAATAAATTCTGCTTCTTTTTAGTCGATTTATAGTAGAGCCATGAAACTGCTAGCAAAACGATGATATTGAGTAAAAATCGACTCACCATGATCATAAAGTTTGAAGAATCATAGAGCGTTAATCCGAAAATATTTTCCATTTTTCATCCTGATTTTTATTTTGCAAAGACCCATCGACGAGCGGTTGAAGCTGTTTTCTAATTTTTATAATTGGATTAGGCTGAACATCATAGATAGCCTATAGCCATGCAAGTCACTCTGTTTTATTGAGCGGAAATCATACCATAAACGATAACCGCCGCGTCCTAAATCAACCGGGCCCAGAACCCCATTTGCACAAATTTTCAGCGACAACTATCTAAGAGCGGCCGGGCAAAAAGACAATCATTGCCTATCTATATTAAAGAGGTTTCTGCGTCGAAGGTCGTCTATAATCGACTAATATTCGTCACTATCAAGGAGAAATCATATGGCAAAGGTCGTCACCGTCGAAACTGTAAAAAATCACGGAGCATGGATTAGCATCATCATCCGCGGACTCATCGTTGCTCTTGCAGGTGGCTTCGTCATCTTTTATACCGATAATTTTATTCGCCTACTGACCATTTCAATCGGGGCATGGATGGTCTTAGCTGGGATCTACTCTCTTTTTACCGCCTTTGGGGTCAAAAATGACACGCAGCGAAAAAATGTTTCCCTTATCCGCTCATTGCTTAATATCGTCATTGGTGCTTTAGCCGTTTCCATGCCTTTTGTTGTGGCAGAAACATGGTGGACCGTCTTGCTTTTCATTGTGGCTGTGCAACTATGCATCGCGGCAGTGTTAGAGATTATGATTGGTTTTCGCTTACGCCGCGCAGGCCTCCCGGCCGGAAGCGCCTTCACAGGTGCGTTAATCACAATTGCTATCGCCTTGATTTTATTTTTAGCTCCCGACTTTTTAGGTGAAACCCTCGTCAAAGGCATCGGTGCCGTTATTCTTCTGATTGGGTTAGGTATGATGGCATTTGGCTTCCGTTTGAGGAGCCGTTAACCTGCTAATCACCAATCACAATATCAACAAACGTCGTGCTCCGTGGATAAACCCAAACCTCTTCAGCGTATTTTTTGCTACCCACTTTGACATAGACTTCATAGAAACCAGCCGCCACATCGTCGGCCGCAAAGTTTTCACCCCAAACCGTATCTCCATTCACCCCATCATCTGCATATGATGTTGCCAAATAAACACGTTGATCCCCCCCATCTATGCGCCGAAAATTAACCGGAGCAGCATTGGCCAACGCCCCATTTTTAAAAGTCACTTTACCCGCTATCGTACCATCTTCAGGAAATGGCCATAGCCACAATATGGGATTTCGGGTGCTAGCATAGTTATTCGCCCCCTGACGCACTTCGAAGTGTAAATGGGCGCCATCTGCCACACCACTGGCCCCTGACAGTCCGACTAAATCGCCCGTTTTCACGCGCTGCCCCTTGTTTACCTGCACCTTGTTCAGATGTCCATATAACGTGTAGATTTTTTCGCCCCGCCATGAAAAATCGTGTTCAATAACGACAACATTGCCATAGAAATCTGGCTCAGGGCCAACCACGTTTTCGCCAGAGTCCCAACCGGCGGTTACAACAACACCATCGGCCGTGGCCAACACAGGCGTGTCATAGGTCACAAAGAACTCCACCCCATGATGCGTGCGTAAAGCACCACCTTTTGTGCTCCCATACGAATATGATTTATCGGTCCAAACGATGCCCCCCTCTGGAATCGGCCGAATCATCCAATAATGATCTTCGGCCGATGTTTCTCCCAGTGCTGGTAAAGTAAACGTTGGGGCTGGCGTCACAGTTGCAGCAGGCGCCGTAGGTACGAGCGTTGGCGTGCTTGTGGCGGTTGGCAGCGGCACTGTGGGGATCGCAGTTGGCAATCCACCGGCAGAATTATCGGCCGGTGCGCTTGAACTGCTCGACATGACAGGAGCAGGCAACCCACTGCCGTCAATAACCGCCACGTCCTCCCCATCAATTAGTTCATAGACAGAAATTGATGGCAGCTCGGCCGTTGGTTGGACAGTCGGCTCAACCACCGCCGCAATCTGGACTTCGGATGCTATAACAGACTCAGCCAATGGCGTTTCAGAAACACCACAACCGCTCAGCGTAGCAAAACAAGACAATAACAAAGTTGTCAGGATCGTTCTTTTCATTCAATAAATTCGTTGGTTTAGGATTACAAATGATAGGGGATCTACAAGAATTCAGATCAAATCAGCCCTTTCTTATAGCGGGTAATATAATACGAGAAGGGCCAAAAATGTGTCAACTCGCTTATTAGACTGTTATAATTTTTAACTAGCTACGAGATATTACACCCAATTTTCTATGAAAAATCTACCACTAAAAATCGCTATTATCGGCCCGGGACAAGTCGGCGTCACACTTGCCACTTTATGGAGCCAAGCCGGGCATCAAGTCTATTTAGGCTCTCGTGAAGCAGCTAAAGCTGAAATTATCGCAGCCGAATTGGGCCATAACATGCAAGGGATGGGCATCGCCCAAGCGGCCGAGCTGGCAGATATTTTGCTCTTTTCATTCCCGTGGTACGCACTTATCGATATTGAGCGAGAAATTGGGAAATGTGCAGGCAAGATCATTATCGATTGCATTAATCCAATTACATCAAGCGGTAGCTTAGCCCTTGGACACAAACGCTCGGCCGGGGAAGAGATCGCTCAGACATTTCCCCTCGCAAAAGTCGTCAAAGCCTTTAATCATATCTACATCGATCACTTTAAAAATCCAATCTTCGATGGCAAATCGGCCAGTGCTTACTATTGCAGTGATCATGACGCTGCAAAAAATGTAGTCGTACAACTTGCCACTGAAATGAATTTCGATCCGGTTGATATCGGCCCTATCAAACATGCCCGCTACCTTGAGCCATTGGCCTTGCTTTGGATTCAAATGGCCTTTCATATGGGGCAAGGGGCTGAGTTTACCTTTAAAATGTTACGGCGAGATGGGTAAGATAGAATCTAGCCCTCCATATAAAAAAAGCCGTTCAAATTTTAAATTTGAACGGCTTTTTTTATATCTGATTCGGTCACCCATTCGACTAATTAGACGAAAGCATCGGCTGCTTTAAAACCTCACCCAAACGCTTAATGCCTTCCTCAATTTGACTGTTTTCTAAATCGCTAAACCCTAAAACCAATGAAGGTGGCACCCAACCGCTCAGGTGATAAGGTCGGCCGGGGTAAACAGCTACGCCCTGCTTCCGTGCTTCGGCGATAACATGTTGCTCATCAACCCCGGTTTTTAAGTAGAGCATAATGTGAAACCCGGCCGGATGATCAGCAAACGTAACATCTTCGGATAAATACTTTTGAATCGCCTGAACTAGTGTTTTACGCCGTTCTGAATACAGCTTACGCAAATTACGAATGTGGCGCTCAAAATGCCCCTCATTTATAAAATCTGCAATAGCTGCTTGGGTTAACGTAGGTGCGCCCCTGTCCATCAGCATCTTAGCCTGCAAAAACGGTGAACATAATTCTTGAGGCAAAATAACGTACCCCAACCGTAACGCAGGCAGTAGTACTTTAGAGAATGTCCCCAAATAAATAACCCGACCGCTTGCATCTAACCCCTGTAGGGCAGAAATAGGTGACCCGACATACCGAAGTTCCCCATCATAATCGTCTTCAATAATGTAGGCATTTTGTCGTCTGGCCCAATGGATTAGTTTTAGCCGGCGTTGAATCGGCATCGCTCCCCCATGGGGGAATTGGTTGGATGGTGTTACAAAAACCAAGCGTGCATCAGTTTCGGCCGGAATGCGCTCCGGTTGAAACCCATTTTCATCAACAGAGATCGGTAGCAACTGGGCCCCATGCGAGCGAAAAAGGCGGCTTGCGTTGACATAACCAGGCGTTTCAACCAAAACCTCATCACCGGGATTAATCAGTAAACGTCCCAAGATATCGAGTGCCTGCTGGATTCCGCTAACAATAAACACCTGCTCCGGCCGACAGTTAACCCCACGCTGTCTACCCACATAAGATGATATCGCTTCACGTAGCGGCCCAAATCCGCCCACTGAGCCATAGCGAGATAAAATCGCGTCATCAGTGCTCAAGTAGCGGGCCAACAGCTTGCGCCAAACATCGAAAGGGAAAATATTTGAAAATGAGCGTCCAAAGCCAAAGTCTATTTCAATATTAGGGAGATTAGGCTCATTTAACTCCCGCATAGAATCTGTTCCAGATAGCTGATTCGCCTTATTCATCCGTGTGGCCCAATCGGACAAAACCAGTTTGCTTGAAGCATCTGATTGATCTAACAGCTCAAGATCGTCTGTAACAAAAGTCCCTGAACCCGGCCTAGAAACAACGTACCCTTCTAATTCTAATTGCTCGTAAGCGACATTCACGGTCATCCGGGCCACTTCATATTGGCGTGCGATTTCACGCGTCGCTGGAATACGCGTTTGACCAGCTAAAGTGCCATCAAGGATTTGCCTTCTAATCTGAAGGTAAATTTGACGATTCAGCGGAATGTCAGATTTATAATCAATTTCAATATCGATCATCATAGGGGCTGGGCAAGTGCTAATTAACATTGGAATGATACAGGAATATAATCTATTGCAAAAAGTTGTACAGACTTAAATTTTAAAATTTCATCCTTCTTGTTAGCGTGGTTCTCTATTCAACAAAAGTGCAAATAAAGACACCTTTCTTGTTTACATAAATATTAAAGCCGAAACCTCAACCTGATGTATACTTAACCGTATGGCTTACCGTACAAGTGACAAAGTTCGTCAGAAAAAAGATGCAAAACGCACCGCTATGATGCAAACGGCTGTGCAGGTATTTGCTGAAAAAGGATACCATGCAGCCACCGTCCGGGATATAGTCCAAAAGGCGGGTGTGGCTATCGGAACCTTCTATTTTTACTTTCCTGACAAGGAAACGCTGTTTGTTTATCTTTACGAAGAAACGGGGGAGTTTCTAGTTCAAACGTTAGAGCAGGCAGTTAATGGAAAGGCTCACTTGCATCAGCAGATATTGGCCGGCATCCAAGCATACGTCAATATCGCTCTATATGAGCCGGCCGTAGTGCACTTAATGCTCGTCGGTGGCATAGGGGCTGTTCCATCTCTAGCAGACAAGCGTGCCGTTTTTAGAGAGCGTATCACGCAAATTTGGCAGCGGCCGTTAGATGCAGCCTATGACAATGAAAGCTTATCAGCTCAAAATACACGTCGGGCAGCAGAAGCCATCGCCGGAGCCTGTGATGAGGTTATCCTGAACCTCTTATCGCAGCCTGATGGGGAAAACGACGGCACAGCGGCCGTACGTGATCTAACACTCTTTATCTTACGTGGATTAGGCTTTAGCAGTTCAACAGAAGCGGGTGCTTAAACTACTTTTCTTCCCTCTGCATTAGAGCTATAAAGCTTAGCTAGTCTGAAAACGTTCCGACTTCTCTTTCATCAGAAACGTCAGCCGCTTGATTAGGTAACAGGTAATTGATCGGCCGGATAATGCCTACACGAGACCAAGTTACCCCAAATTGATCTGCTTCAGCTATTGTCATATTGCCAATAAAAACATCTATTTGCGCATGAGCTAAATCGAGTCCACCATCCCCAACAATGAAGCGATGTTCACCAAAATAGGTTTCAATCACAATCTGAGTTCCCTGGGGCAGATCTGGGTGATGTGTGGCAACTGTCTTCCAAGGGACAACAGGGCGCCCAATCCCATATCTGAAAAACCAACGATTTTTAGAAACATCGACAGCGTCATGGTAAGAGCGATCCCAATCGATGGTGATGTATTGGCCATTTTCTGCTAACCCGGTCCCCTGCTGCAATATTCCCCGGCCGCCAAAGATAAAACCAGCCTTATACATATCGCCATCTGGCAAACCCGGCACCTGAATTAGGTCATCGTTAGCATAAAGCGGATCGCTTTCCAATGCATAGGTATAGTGAGAAATTGTAAATACTTCATCGAGCCATTCAAGCTCATATTCTGGCTGATGGATGGCTAGCCAAATCGCCTTATCAGCCAAGACTGGATCGGCTTCAGATTCGGAATCACTAACGACAAGCTCAGTGCTCACATGATTACCTTGCCGGCTTTTTGAAACAGAAATTTCTGCATTATTTCGACTTTCGCTATTAGGTTGAGTTATTACTTGAATATCCACATCATCTATTCGGCCGTTCACTGGGCCATTTTGGAAGGTGGTGTCAAGTTTAAGAGGCTCAGAATTTGCGAACACGGGCCCTTCATCTTTTTGTTGAGGCTGTGCTTGAGCAGATAAAGTATCAGCTGATTGTAAGCCAAATACGATTAATAATAGACCCGCTAAAATAGAGGCTTTTCCTGTTATTTTGACTAGATCGTTGCTCTTTTCGCTTTGAGACAAGGCAACATCAAAAGTCTGATCTTCTTTTCCTATTATTGTCATAAATGAAACTATGGTGTAATTGTAATCCTTGGGGGGTGGCAGGCTCCTCTCACTATCCTATTCAGATGTTAGGTTATAAATAATGAATAGCTTTACGTTTTATTCACGAATGCAAGTAATAACTATGCCCAATCGAGTACTAGTGTGTCAACTCAAACGCAGAAAAGCCCTTTGGTTATACGAATTTATGCCTCATTTAAAATAAATTGCTTATAAAATCGGGCCTTTTTTCGCATAAACCATCTTTGTTTTTGAAATTTTCTCGTGACAGGGTTCAGTAAAAAGCACTCAGAATATATGGAAAGGCAACTAAATCGTTTTTGCTAAACTGATATTCCAGCCAAATAACCCGATGCCCAAGCCCACTGAAAATTAAAGCCACCGATCCGGCCGTCTACATTCAAAATCTCACCACAAAAATGCAAATTAGGGCAAATTCGAGACGACATCGTGCTTAAACGCAGCTCTTTTAATGGCACACCACCGGCCGTGACCTCAGCAAAATCAAACCCTCGATCACCTGCCACAGGCACCGGAAAACGGGTGACCGTTTCTACCAGCTTTTTACGCTCGCTTTTAGACAGCTGATTGGCCGCCTGCTGGACCCCATGAGCTTCTAGTTGCTCACCCAAAGATTGCTCTAGTAAAGTACGGGCTAACCGATCAGGCAGTTTGGATCTCAAAATTTGCTGGGCAGATTGTCTGCGTTCATTTTTAAGCATGTTCGCAAACTGGTCATGCTCCCAATCTGGCACCCAATTTAGTGTCAAACGAACTTGTGGATCATGCCCAACCGCATCCAAATAATAGCGGCTCATATCGAGCACCCCCGGCCCAGAAAGGCCAAAATGGGTACATAGCATCGAATTGGTAAATGATTCGATCCTTTTTCCATTTGGTGTCCAAAGTTCTAGGGTCGTTGGCACTGTAATACCTTTTAAATCTCGAATCCAATGGTTGCGCGGAATAGTCAGGGGGACCAGAGCTGGAAAAATACGTGGTGTCAGTGAATGACCCAAAGCTTGGGCTATCTCGTATCCACGGCCGTCAGAACCGGTTTTGGGAATGCTTTTGCCACCAGTTGCCAAAATCACTTTTTGAGCCGCCATCTGCCCAAAATTTCCGCTTAATACAAAACGAGTCCCTTCATCAGTTACTGACTCTACTCGATGATCGGGCAAAATCGTTGCATAGCGGCCGATCTCGCGCACCAACGCTTCAAGCACTGTACTCGCCTTGTCGGTGACTGGAAAAAGTTTTCCGGTCTCTTCCCGCTTAAGCTTCACCCCCATCTCGTTAAAAAAGTCGACAGTTTGCTCAACAGTAAACTGGCGCAAAACCTTTTTGATTGCATTACGTGATGCCCCGGCATAAGCCTGCTCAGTCACTTCGTGGTGAGTCACGTTACAGCGACCGCCTCCGGCGATTAGGATCTTCCGGCCGATTTTAGACGCCCCATCGAGCAAAAGAATGCGACGGTTTGGGTTTGTTCGCCCGGCCCAAATACCGGCCATAAGCCCGGCCGCGCCCGCGCCAATAATGATGGTGTGTGCTTTTTCCATTAGGTAGATTTTCGGTTAAAGGGTAACGAGTTGCAAGATACCAGATAGAGACAATTACAGGGATGCAAGGAAATATTTCAATAATTAATAAGCAAGCTAGAATCTGAGCATGGCAAAAATAAAAATTGGGCAACAAGCACCAGATCTTACTCTGATGACCAAAGAAGAAGAACCGATCCAGCTATCGGCCGCATGGAATAACGGTCGGCACGCCCTAATCATTTTTCTACGTCACCTTGCCTGACTTCCCTGACAAGAACATGTGGCGCAGGTTGTGCCATTCGCAGCAGAGATTAATCAGCTAAACACCGACATCGTTGCGGTATCATTCGGAACGCCCTACTGGGCGAATGCATGGCTCGAAGAAACTCAAGCACCCTTTCCGATTTGGCTTGATCCTAAAAAAGAAACTTATGAGCTTTATGGCATGACCAGCTCAGCTTTACGCTCTTGGGGGATTAAAAATCTAGCTTACTATGCGCAGGCTTATTGGCGTGGCGAAAAATCGAAAGGTAATCGAGGCGATACAAGCCAAATGGGCGGCAATTTTATTATCGATAAAAACGGCATTGTTCGGTTTGCTTACCCTAGTAAAGATCCCACAGACCGGCCGGAAATATCTAAATTGCTGGCAACCCTTAAAACATTAGACTAGTGCAGGTAAAAAGAAAAAGCCCGTGGCAAATTAATTTGCCACGGGCTTTTTCTTTTTTGATTTGGGAAACTAATCTTCTTTACCGAGCTTGTAGCCAATCATAGCCGCAGCTAAGCCTAGCCCCATTGCCAAAATTGCAATGCAGAGCACAAAGAAAATAAGAATCATCAAAAGAGTGACAATCCAGCCAGACCCATCACCAACAGCGGCCGGATCATTGGCCGCAAATGCGCTGATAGGCATCAAGAATGTCAGCAATAGGGCTGACAAAACAACAAATTTACGATTAAGAATGCTTTTCATCTTTTAATTTCTCCAGAAAATCTGCGATTCCAAAAATTATAACAGCCAAGTCCACCTGATAAAAGTTTTCATACAGTCCCGCCTCGATTAAGCCAAAACACCTGTGATAATCGCAAACCAAGCCATACCCCAGAAGTTAATGAGTATGCTAATAATCACAAGCAATTTAAACGGCCAAGTCAATTTTCCCTTGGCCGCATGCGCCAACATCAAGAACAAAATCATCATGAAGTCGAGGCTAAACCGATAGCCAAACTGCCACCAGCCTGTATTGTAGTAGGTCAGCAGCGGTATCAAGATCAGCCCCAGCGAAATCAGCGCACCATAATAAAGCCAAGATTTTTTGCCCGGCCACAGCAAGAACAGAAATGCAGGTGTCGTTAAGAATATGCTCATACCTAAGCGATGAGGCCATAGCCCCGGCAAGCCTTCATCTACATTATGCTCAGGCAATGCCCACAAAAGTGCTTTTAGGTTTCGAGGGACAAAAGTTAGATTAAATTGTCCGTACGTGTCGAGGTCATCTTCTAAAAATGTATCAACATTTTGAGATGTATATCCAAAATCAAACGGATCTTCAAAGCGGGCAAAGTTGTACCAAAGTAGCGAAGCAACAGCGATTAACAATGGGATGCCGATTAAAATGGCCTGTTTGGTCAGGGCGGGCAGCCAGTAGGCCCATGAGTCATTGGCCTCACGACTCTGGTCAACTTGCTCGCGCTGCTCAAACCCCCAAATGGCGAGCAGAAGTACCCCCAACAGAGCCATATGCGGCCGGGCCAACATCGCAATAGCAAGAGCCAATCCAATTAAAATTGGGTGCTTTTTAGCTAATGCGAGCCAGACTGAAAGTGTTGCAAAGGTAAAGGTGGCTAGCTGAGCCAAAAACCACACTGAGCCCTGCATTGTCATATAAAGGTGCACCGTTCCAAGTGCAAATAAAACCGTCAGCCAAATCACATCCCCATGGCTGATTTTTGTCCAGCCTCGTCTGATTAACTGCATCAACATGCCATACAAGACAACAACATTAAACGATGACAAAACAATTGAGAACATCACCGTATCAACAGTTGCTTTACCCATCCACCACATATATGGCATCAAAAGCAAGGCAGGCAAGGGGGGGAAAGGGACATACCAACGACTACCATATAAGGTGAGATCCGCTTTAATCTGACTTCGAATATGCATTTCACCCCGCAAAAATGCGGCCGCTAATTTGTCAAAGTAAGCAAAAGGGTTTTCGTAGGTGCCCCCTAATTGGTTTGCAATACCCAAGTACACTAAATAAGAAACACAAAGGACCAATCCATAAATGATCCAGTTTTTCCAAGAACGGTTTACAGATTGGTCCATATTCATATTGTTATTTTTTAAGCAGGTAGATACCCACTTAACCTATCGATTAGTGGTATTCTGGCAGCCAATCACCATGTGCTTCGATCATCTCATCAACCATGCTCCAGATTTGATCAAGCGAAAGCTCGGCCGACGTATGTGGGTCGAGCATGGCAGCATGATAAATATGCTCTCGTTTGCCGGTTAATGCCGCTTCAACCGTCAGCTCTTGCGGGCCGATATTGGTCTGCATTAAACGAGCCAACTGTGGTGGGATTTTTCCAATCGTTACCGGCTGGATACCATTTTTGTCAACCAAACAAGGGACTTCTACGGGAACCCCATCTGGCAAGTTTTCAATAATTCCGTGATTTGGCACGTTGCCATAAATGCGCGTAGGCTGCCCTGTTTCAAGAGCGTGGATAATGTGCGAACCAAATTCGACACTTTCTTCCAACACAAGTGGTTTATTCGGATCTTCTAAATCTTTACGCAATGAGTTCCATTCAGCAATTTGATACTCACACCGCCAAATGTACTCATCAATTGGAATATCAAACTCTTCGAGTAAATCGCCGCGCCCTTCTTTAATGAAGTAAGGAACGTATTCGCTGAAATGCTCACTACTCTCAGTGACAAAATACCCCAACCGGCGAAACATTTCATAACGGACATGGTCGGTCATACGGCCGAAACGCTTTGGCCACACACCGCTCTTGTCGAATCCGGCCATCGTCTCATGCAGCTGCGGATACATGTTCTTTCCGTTGTGCTCCAGTTTGAGGAAGAAGGCCATATGGTTGATTCCAGCCACCACATAGTTTAATTCACCCCTCGGTATCCCCATGTCATCAGCCAGGTCATTGGCCGTATGAGGCACGCTGTGACAAAGACCGACTGTTTTAATCGATGTAGCCCGATTAATCGCCCAACAGTTCATCACCATCGGATTAACATACTGGAGTAAAGTCGCATCTGGGCAGAGTTCTTCCATGTCACGGCAAATATCAAGCAAAACAGGAATTGTGCGCAGTGAGCGCATAATGCCGCCGATGCCGAGCGTGTCTGCAATCGTCTGTGTTAAACCATATTTACGTGGGATCTCAAAGTCGATAACGGTTCCGGGCTTATAACCTGCAACTTGGATCATAGTGATGACATAGTTAGCCCCTTCCAAAGCCTTACGACGATTCAGAGTTGAGGTGATTTTTGGCTTGGCACTCAGAGTCTCTGCTACTTTATGAGCCACAACAACTGATGTCTTTAGACGTTCTTCATCAATATCATGCAGAACCAATTCAGATTCTTGGAGTACAGGGTAGGTCAAAATATCGACCATTAAATTCTTTGCGAAAACGGTGCTACCTGCACCGATAAATACGATTTTTGCCATCGTTGTGTCCTCGTCTTTATGTTTTAGGATTGTTTGTAGCGACGCCAGTTGGCTGCTGCTTTATAGGCATTTGGCACAATGCCAAATGCTATCGCTCAATTACGATTTTTTGATTATGGCTGACGTTCGAAAGTGTGGAAACGGCACCATCGGGCCATTCGATTTCCATAGAGATAATTTCCGCATCACGAGGAAGTCCAAAATGAACGGATACGGTGTCTCCTGACAAGTAACCGCTGTTGACCCGTACATCACGCACCATCCGGCCGACAGACGTTTCGAGTACAACTTTGGAACCTATGGCAAAGCGGTTTTGCATAGAGCTGTCGTGTAATTCCACGATCAAACTATCACCACCACACACTCTGTTTTCCAAAAGAGTGGCT
Organism: Anaerolineae bacterium; assembly: GCA_045105475.1. Classification (GTDB taxonomy): domain Bacteria; phylum Chloroflexota; class Anaerolineae; order Promineifilales; family Promineifilaceae; genus WTJY01. The sequence goes on along the minus strand of JBGCDP010000078.1, from coordinate 23,685 downwards.
TGTTTTAAAAGGTTATTAATCACGATGTCTAAGTCGCCATCGTTGTCGAGATCGGCCAGCGTCATCCCCCGGCCGCCTTCTGTTTGGCCCAGCTCCCAATTAGGTGCAGGCTCGAACTGAGTTTTGCCTTCTAAGGCACTATCCCCCACATTTCGAAACGCTTGGTTTTCTTCAACCAATTCATAGTCAGGTAGCTGGCTAAACGTCTCTGAAGTTGCCATCCCATTCACAATATAAAGGTCTTGGAAACCGTTGTGATCCAGATCAGCAAAGCGAGATGACCAGCTCCAACCGGAAAAGTTAATCCCGATTTCAGCCGCCATGTTTTGCCAATTGCCATCTTCATCGGCCGCTTGCAACACATTTTCCATGATCTGTGGATTATCTACAGTATGATCCTGCTGATCGTCCATCATCATCATTTCCATCACACCGGCCCATTCCGCTTCAGTTTCTTCATCGAACTTATAGGGATGCATATCGGCCGCAAACAGCTCTTGCTTGCCGTCATTATTGATATCTCCCAAATCAAAGCTCATTGTATTTTGAGTTGTAATGCCGAATGGAGAAACTTGCTCCCAACTGCCGTTTGCTTGAGCCAAGAAATAATAGTCTTTAACTGAATCAAAATCATTTCCGACTAAAATATCTTTTCGGCCATCAAAATTAAGGTCCATGACCTGAATGGCAAGAGCCTGTGAAGCATCAGCCAAACGCTCTGACGTAAAATGATCCCCTTCATTTGTAAAGACAAACACGCCAGCCCCGTCCCCAAACATAAAAGAGTCCCGCAGCTCTTTTTCAAGTGCCGTGTCATAAGAGCCGGTGACGAGGTCTAAATCCCCATCGCCATCAAGATCGTCCCAAGCCATCGCATAGGCTTTCTCAGAAACGCCGACTAGAGGTGTTTTGTCAAAACGAAATCCTTCGCCCGACCAATCTTCGGCTAAATTTTTATAATAGATGAGGCTACCCACACGGGTCGTAAATACGATATCTAGCCATCCGTCCCCATCAACGTCTACCGTAGAAACAGCCCGAGAGCTACCGTGATCAAACGCTTCCGGCCGGAAGTTCATCCGCCCTAGGTTCCAAAAGATTTGATTGTCACCGGCCAAGTTCGCCAGAACAATATCGACATCTCCATCTTGGTCTAAATCATTGACCGCCACGCCAGCACCATTGCTGTCATACATATCGATTGGCTCGTAAGCGTTGGTGGTAATGTGGTCCAGCGTATGTTTGGTAAATGCTCCGGTACAATCCATCGGCCGATCTAGAAGGGTCTGATCAACCTTAATTGCGTCAGCAGTCCGAACAGGCTCAGCCTGTTGGCATGCAGACAAAAGCAAAAACAGAGCGGGAAGAACCAGCACGAACCAAATAGATTTTAGTCGATTGATTGGGTTTTTGAGAGACATGGGCAATGAAGAAAAATTTATGGCAAGAGTCCAGCAAGCTGAACTCTTGCCATCTTGGTGATCGGTGACGATCACCAAGAATAAAGGTCAGGTCCTATTTGAACAGGTCGTTCACACGGGCGTTTGCATCAGGCAAAATGTCTGCGGCAGGCGCTTGACCCAAGTAAACTGCGTCCAGAGCCTCAACCATAATGTCTGCAACACCTGAAGCGTTGTCAGTCACTGGGAAGAGGAATGTACCACCAGCTTCTAAAGCTTGTAGTGTAAAGGCAGAAACGTCTAAACCACGGTCAGCGTATACACCAAGTGCATTCTCAACACCACCTGCAACAGATGGGAAGACGACACCGTAGGTACCAACCAACTCTAGACATGCTGGAGAAGCGGCGTATTTCACCCATTCCCAAGCTGCTTCAGGAGATTCGGTACCGGTCCAGATTGAGTCAGCCAAACCATTGAACATTGATTTACGCCCTTCTGGTCCTTCTGGTAGACGGCCGAACCCAACGTTCTTGTCATCAATGGTTGAGTAGAAGCCAATCTGCCATGAGCCATCGCTGGTTAGAGCTGCGCCGCCAGAAGCAAACGTTGCGCTACTACCCAAACTTGCAACATCTTCGTATGGTGCAAAGTAACCATCAGCAATCATGTCTTGGAACCACTGCATGGTTGCAATAAAACGAGGATCATCGTAGTTGTACTCGGTCGCATACAAACCATCAACAAAGTTCCAGCCGGTTGAAGCTGCAAACATTGAGAATACGGTCTGTCCGTATGCGCCAGAGCCTGGATAGTCGGCCGCGTAGCCGTACTGAACCACTGCGTCTTTGTCGAAGTCTGCACTTAGACCGTTGTTACCATTTTCGTCAATCGTCAATTTCTTAACGATCTCAGCAAAGGTGCCACCGTCTTCTGGGTTCCAGGTCGCGCTGTTGAATTCTTCAACAGTGATACCGGCTGCTTCAAGAGCATCAGCATCATAAACGAAAGCCACGGTGTCCCAGTCTTTTGGAAGACCAAAACGACTGTTATCACGTGTCCAAAGTTTCTCGAGTTCGCCCAAGTAGATGCTTACATCAACACCATCACGATCGGCCCATTCTTGGATATCTAAAATCTGTCCTTTTTCAACAAATTCTGGATATTTAGCCAAGTGATTGGTGAATACGTCGGCCGCACCACCACCAACCATTTCAGTTTGAAGTGATGTCCAGTAATCGTCCCAACCGATGTTTTCAACGGTCAAGTTGATGTTTGGATAGATTTCCATGAAATCTGCAGCACATGCTTCATATGCTGGGAACTGGTTGATGTCCCAGTTGATATAGCGGATGTCGCCTGAAATATCAGACATCATCATTTCTTCTTCCATCTCACCATCAACTTCTTCTTCGTCTAAGCCAGCACCGGTGACAGCTTCACCAGATTGTCCAGCAGCATCACCGAAGGTTGCATTAACCCGTGCGTTTGCATCAGGCAATACATCTGCTGCGCTTGCTTGACCCAAATAAATCGCATCTAGGGTTTCAACCATGATGTCAGCGATTTCTGAAGCGTTGTCAGTTACTGGGAACAAGAATGTTCCGTTCTCTTCTAAAGCCTGTTCGGTGAATGCAGAAACATCCAAGCCACGGTCAGCGTATACGCCCAAAGCGTTCGCTACACCTTGCTCAACAGAAGGGAATACAACACCGTAAGTTCCAACCAACTCTAAACATGCTGGAGAAGCGGCATATTTTACCCATTCCCAAGCTTCGTCTGGATTTGGAGAACCGGTCCAGATTGAGTCAGCCAAACCATTGAACATTGATTTACGACCTTCTGGTCCTTCTGGCAATTTACCGAAGCCAACGTTTTTGTCTTCGATTGTTGAGTAGAAGCCGATCTGCCATGAGCCGTCGCTGGTTAGAGCTGCGCCGCCAGAAGCAAACGTAGCGCTGCTACCCAAACTTGCAACATCTTCATATGGTGCAAAGTAACCGTCAGCGATCATGTCTTGGAACCACTGCATGGTTGCAATGAAACGAGGATCGTCGTAGTTGTATTGGGTGGCGTACAAGCCATCAACAAAGTTCCAGCCGGTTGAAGCTGCAAACATAGAGAATACGGTCTGTCCGTATGCACCAGAGCCTGGATAGTCGGCCGCATAGCCGTACTGAACCACTGCATCTTTATCGAAGTCTGCACTTAGACCATTGTTGCCATTCTCGTCAATCGTCAATTTTTTAACGATCTCAGCAAAGCTACCACCATCTTCTGGGTTCCAAGTTGCGCTGTTGAATTCATCAACTGAAATTCCAGCTGCTTCTAGAGCGTCTGCGTCATACATGAATGCAACGGTGTCCCAGTCTTTTGGAAGACCATAACGAGCGCCATCACGGGTCCACAATTTTTCTAGCTCACCCAAGTAGATGCTGGTATCAACACCATCGCGGTCAGCCCATGCAGAAAAATCAATGATTTGACCTTTTGCTGCGAATTCTGGGTATTTAGCCAAGTGATTGGTAAATACGTCAGCTGCATTGCCTGCAACCATTTCAGTCTGCAAACCGGTCCAGTAGTCGTCCCAACCGATGTTTTCAACGGTTACAACAATGTTTGGATTAGCAGCATTGAAATCAGCAGCACACGCTTCGTATGCTGGGAACTGGTTGATGTCCCAATTGATGTAGCGGATTTCAACAGCGTCTCCGCCAGAGAGATCTTCTTCAGAAAGGCCAGCACCTGTGCTAGCTTCTTCCTCTTCTTCTTCCATTTCTTCTTCTGCCATTTCTTCGGCAGGTTCTTCAGCTGCTGGTTCTTCAGCAGGTGCTTCGGGTGCGCCGCCACCACAAGCAACTAAAAACATTGCGAGTAGTAGAAGTGCGATTAACGATAGTTTTTTCATTATCTTCTCCTGTAGAATTTTAAATTAGACTATCTAAATTAATACGATCGAATGATCGTGGGGTAAACATTATAAATCTCAGAATTTGACACTGCCTGCGCAAACTCTAATCTGAGAGCCCTTTGTCCTAGGCCGAAAGTCACGGAAAAAAGAGATGATCGCTAAAACCATCTCTTTTTCACCCCAACCTGCTAATTGACTATTTAAATCCAGTGAACTGAATTGAGTCGATGACTTGTCGGCTGACAAACATATAAATAATTAAAACGGGCAGAATAGCGAGCGCGGTGCCTGCCATCAAACCGGTCCAGTCGGGAACGCCAGAGGGTTGAGAGCTGCGGAATATATTGAGAGCAACTGTCAAAACGCGCACACTTTCATCACGGCCGACAATCAAAGGCCATAGGTATTCATTCCATGAGTTGATGAACGTGATAATCGCAAGGGTCACAATCGGTGGACGTGACATCGGTAGAGCCACATTCCAAAATACGCGGAAATAGCTTGCACCGTCTATTCGAGCAGCTTCCTCGACTTCTTTATTTAGCCCCAAAAAGAACTGCCTCAAAAAGAAGACCGCGAAGGGTGTCATAAAAAAGTAGGGTGCTACCATCTGCCCCATCAAAAGACCATAGCTGCCTGCAATCGCATCGTTAAAGCCTGACAACCATTGACCAATACCACGGATCATGACGAAGTTTGGAATCAGGGTCACAATGCCTGGCACCATCAAAGCTGAAACATACAGTAGAAAAATGTAGTCACGGCCGGGGAACTTTAAACGGGCAAACGCATAAGCTGCCATTGTGCTAAATGACACCTGGAATACGGTGATGATGGTGGAAAACACAAACGAATTCATCAAAAATCGGAAAAAGTTGATACTTTGCCCTGATCCACCAGAGGCTAAAGCGTCTGAGGTGTCAACAAGGCCAAGTACACGAGCAAAGTTGCTCCAAGTAAAACCAACTGGCCAAAGTGACGTCGTATTTTCAAAGATCTGACCTTGAGTCGTTAATGCGGTCCGCAGTACCCACCAGAAAGGAAACAGGGTGATGAACAAAATGATGATCATCAACACCCAGAGGGCGATTCGACCGTAGTTAATTTGATTAGAGTTTTGTCTTGTCATCATTTCCTCCTAGATGTCCGAGTCGTCTGCGTTAAACAGGCGAAGCTGGATCAAGCTAACGCCAACAAGCATGATAAATAGTGCATTGGCAACAGTCGTGGCGTATCCCATATCAAATCGCTCAAAGGCTCGCTCAAAAATAAGCATGTTGATGACCTCAGTCGCATTAATCGGTCCACCACCGGTGGTAACGGCCACGGTGTCAAAAATTTGGAATGATCCAATCAGTGAGGTGATCAAAACGAAAGCAAGAACCGGCCGAAGCAATGGGATGGTTACATGCCAAAACGCTCGCAATTCTGTTGCGCCGTCAATCGCAGCCGCTTCATAAATGCTGTCTGGGATCGTTTGCAAACCAGCAAAAATAAGCAACGCCGTATACCCCACATGACGCCAAATATTAATCACCGCAATCGAAGGAAGCGCTTGATCAACATTGCCCAAGAAGCCCCAACCTGCAAACCCCATGCCTTCCCATACCGAATTGATGAGTCCCAAGCCCGGGTCCATCAGCCATAGCCAAAGCATTGCAACGATAACGTTAGGCATCAACCATGGGACAATTAAAAGGGCACGAATAACCATTGATTTAGTCAGGCGATCCATCATGACCGCAATAACAACAGCGAAAGCTGTCTGCAATGGAATATTCCACAAAACGTATTTAACGGTGACCCATAAAGAGTTACGGAACTCACGATCTGATACAAGTTGTCTGTAGTTATCTAGGCCCACCCATTCTGGGTCAGTTAGTAGGTCCCAGTCAGTTAAGCTAATCCAGAAGCCACGTACGGCCGGTACCGCGAAGAATGCGATAAAGCCGATCAGACTAGGAAGCAGGAAAAGGAATGCAACAAGCGTTTCTGTTTTTATTAACTTTCCCCGCTTTTGGCCGGTACCGGCCGTGTTCAAATTATTTATTTGGGAAGCCATTTCACCTCAGTGCTAAGGTTTGAACAATCAGGCAATTATTCAAATTTTATGTTTTCCGTTACCGATCCCGTGACCGGTAACGGGATTATCCAAAAAATATACAACTTGTCAACTAATTGCCCAAAATTCGGCCGCTTTTTTTGTCACTTTTGTCTAACATGTCCCGTAGACTCCCTATTTACCAACGTTGCTTGCATCTCAATAAGGTCTCGATTGCCTGTTGGGTCCTGGATAAGAGAATAAACTCGATCAAAGGCGAGTCTCCCCATCTGATATTTATCTACTCGAATTGAGCTAAGAGCAGGCGTTACCATGGATGACAATTGAATATCGTCAAATCCGATCACAGATATATCTTGTGGAACCGATAAATTTAAATCACGGCAGGCTCGAATCGCACCTAAAGCCATTAAATCGTTATAGCCAAAAATCGCAGTCATGTCCGGCCGGTTGGCTAATAACACATTGGCGGCCTCATATCCCCCTGCCAATGTCGCATCATGACTGATAATAAGTTCTGGATCAACCTCTATCCCATTCTGTTCCAAAGCTTTCAAATACCCACGCTCACGCCGAGTTTCTCGGTCGGCAAAAATACTGGGGGTAATCATGCCAATCTTTCTGTGACCCAACTCAACCAAGTGGTTGACAGCAAGGCAGGCACCTGTGATGTTATCAACCAACAAGCTTGCAATATTTGGATGATCGAATGAGTCGTCAAATTCTCGGTTGATAATCAGCAGGGGGCCAAAGCGATCCGCAAATTCAACCACAGCGGAATCACTGGCTTGATGTGTAAATGTGATTAAGCCATCAATGCCATGCGTGATGAGCTCATACAAGACATCAATCTCTTTGGATTCATCAGTATTGCAAATAAGGGCTGTATATCCATTTGCCATCGCCGCATCCTGCACGGCGCGAACAACTTCTGGGAAAAATGGGTTCGTGATGTCAGGCACGACCAGTCCAATCATGTGGCTACGAGACGTATTCATCGCTTGAGCCATCCGATTCGGCCGATATTCCATCTCTTTGACCAAAGCTAAAATACGCTCGCGGGTTCGCGTGCTGATCTCGCCTTTATTATTTATAGCTCTTGAGACCGTTTGCTTGCTGACCCCCGCGGCTCGGGCAACATCATCGATTGTGACTTTCTGTTTTATTCGGTTCATGTTTGTTCTTATTCAGAAAAAGTCTAAGAGAATTGCTCCGACAGTGCAAAAATCATCTTTTAACTTGATTCGCTCCACAGGATTCTCGCACAATCAGCTCAGCAGGCATTACGTGTGAAATTGCTGGAGAATCTGGTCGCGTACTCCGGTCAATCAACATGCGAACAGAATGCTTGCCTAACTCTACTTTAGGAATCTGAACCGTTGTTAAAGCTGGAAAAGTATAGGCGGACTGTTCAATATTATCGACACCAACCAGAGCCACATCACCTGGTACAGAGATATTGTGTGCCTGAAAATAGCGCAAGGCACCAATGGCCACCTCATCACTGGCTGCAAAAATCGCAGTGACATGTTCGGAGCTTTCCATTAATTTTGCCGCTGATTCATAGCCCACTTGGTAATTTAAAATCGCCGGCCGAATGACAAGCTGTAAGGCTTCATTTTGGGGAATACCCGCATTAAGCAGAGAGAGTTGATATCCTGTAAAACGAGGATCGCGTGTACCGATATATGCGATCTTACTGTGCCCTAAATTGATTAAATGCTGGGTTGCAATTGAACCCGCCTCTTGCAAATCAAGGGTTACGGCCGGCAGATCTTTTAATTTTCTCTCTATGCTAATAACGTTATCAAAACGACCAATAATACGATCCAGGACATCTTGCTCTTCTTCACTGACATAAAAGGAATTGATAGCGATTAAAACAATTCCAAATATCTCACGGCTGTTTGCAAATGTATTAAATAGCACGGGATCTAATAGGTCGGTCAAGAATTGAATCGACAAAACTCGCCGATCTGTTTCGCGCGCCTCGTCAAAAATGCCGTTCAGGATCGATGCGTAAAACGGCCGCTGTAGATTATTAGCCCCACCCCCCATCACAACCGCAAATTGATTTCGATCTTGGCTCTGCCACTTGTCTCGCATCAGCTGCTGTGCAAAACGATTGGGCGTATATTCCAGTCGATTAATTGCATCAACTACCCGACGTCGAGCATCCTCCGACACCGGCCGGGGACCATTATTAATTACGTATGACACAACAGACGGAGACACACCGGCCATTTTGGCAACATCTTTTTGAGTAATGACTCGATCTTTATTTTCGAAATCCAAGTTTATAGTCCTTATCGATTAGCTATCATTCTATTCTATTTATCATCGGAATTTTTTGCTCACTTGATACGAAACCGTCACCATTTATACAATTCAACCAAATACAACAGGCAGTTTCTGGTTACTATTGACAGGTCGCACCCATTAAAATATAGTTGGACAATCTTGTCAATACGCTTTGACAAGCGGATGGATAAGGTAGATTCCCACTTACATTGGGAATGGCAAAAGGGAAAGAAATTCGGAAAATTAGTGGAGCCTAACCATAAAATCACAGCGAAACTCCGTAGTTCTTATCCCCTTTATGCCAAAATTTATAAATTTTTGTCTTTAATCCGAATGGAGGAGAAATGAAAAAGACACCTATTTTGTTGGGCTTGGTAATTGCTCTGCTAATGCTTGTTGCCGCTTGTCAGCCGCAAGTGATTACAGAAACTGTGGAAGTGACTCGTGTCGTAACGGAAACGGAAACAGTGATTGAAGAGGTTGAAGTCGTCAAAGAAGTCGAGGTCGTCAAAGAAGTTGAGGTTGAAAAAGAGGTTGAGGTTGAAGTCGAAAGAATCGTCGAAGTTAACCCAGTCGTTTTCAATTCATACTCTAGCGACCCGGCAGCACGTGAGTTTGAAGAGAAGATGGTAGCCGCATATACGGCCGCTAATCCAAACTCTCCAGTTCAGCACACAATTGTTAACCATGAAGACTTCAAACAAGCGATTCGTGCTTACTTAGTTGCTGAGCCAGCTCCTGATGTTTTGACATGGTTCGCGGGTAATCGCGCTCGTTTCTTCATCGACAGAGATTTAATCCTTCCAGTCAGTGACGTTTGGGAAGATGAAGGCTGGAACGAAGACTTCCCTAAAGGCTTCCGTGCTATGTCTGAAGTTGACGGCGAAGCTTACTTCTTACCAACCAGCTGGTATTGGTGGGCGATTTTCTATCGCACCGACATCTTCGAAGAATATGGCATTGAGCCACCAGAAACATGGGATGAATTGATTTCTGCATGTGAAACCCTCGACGGTGCAGGTCTAATTCCAATCACGATTGGTACAAAGTTCCGCTGGACCGCAGCAGCTTGGTTTGACTACCTAAACATGCGCGTCAATGGCCCTCAATTCCACTTAGACCTGATGTTAGGAAAAGAAAGCTACACCGACCCACGTGTGAAAGAAGTATTCGTCAAATGGAATGAGCTTTTTGAAGCCAACTGTTTCATTGATGATGCGGCAGCATACACATGGCAAGATGCAGTTGATCCGCTTAACCAAGGTGATGCGGCGATGTACTTGATGGGTCAATTCATCATGGACCCAGTGGCTGACGAAATCGAAGACAAAATCGACTTCTTCCAATTCCCAATCATCGACCCTAGCGTCCCAATTGGTGAAGACGCTCCAACTGATGGATTCTTCATCGCAGCTTCGGCCGCTAACCCAGAAGGGGCAAAAGATTTACTTGCCTACATGGGTAGCTTAGAAGCCCAAACCTTGATGGTTGAAGAAATGGGACGTCTCCCAACCCACAACGGCGTTGACCCAGCCTTGTTCACCCCATTCCAACAAAAAGGGATCGAGCTCATCAACAATGCTGACATGGTTCTACAGTTTTATGACCGTGACACCACGCCAGAAATGGCTGACGTTGGTATGAACGGCATGATGGCGTTCTGGGATGATCCAACTCAAATCGATGCAATCCTTGAAGAGCTTGAAGCAGCACGCTTAGAAATCTTCGGCGACGAATAAATCGACAATCAATAGGCCTCTCAGGCGCTCAAATGAAAACCTGATAGGTTTAACAAAGGCAGGGGTATGGCTTCGGCCGTACTCCTGCTTTTTATTTACACCCTAAACATCAACTCATTCAGTTCACCTCAGTTTGGAGAAGAAAAACATGGCAATTGCAAACCCTCGGCCGCCAAATAAACAAAAAACCAACTGGACACCTTATTTTTTCATTGCACCGCCACTCCTACTCTATTTCATCTGGATTATCGGCCCCGTTTTTTATACTTTTTATTTGAGCCTTACTGATTGGGACGGCATCTCAAAAAATGCAGAATTCATTGGGCTAGATAATTTTCGAAAACTCTTTGGCAGCATTGGCAGCGTTTTACCATCTGCATTTGAGTATTCGCTCTACAACAACCTCATGTGGCTATTGGTGTTTATCACTATTCCTGCCGCCATAGGGTTGGGATTAGCCATTCTGCTAAATCAAGGGCTACCTGGCGAAAAACTATTTAAAGTCGGCATCTTCTTACCACAGGTACTTTCTTTTGCCGTTGTCGCCTTAATCTGGTCATGGGTCTATAACCCGCGGGCCGGAATCATTAACTCGCTTTTGCTGAATTTAGGTTGGGCAGAAGACAATCTACCCGGATGGCTGGCAGACAAAGAGATGGCGATCTGGTCGATCATTATCGCGGCCGCGTGGCGACAAATCGGCTATATCATGATTTTGTATGTGGCCGGGTTAAAAAATGTTCCCCCTACCCTGATCGAAGCAGCTCAGGTAGATGGGGCGAACCCATGGCAGCGTTTTTGGCGGATCACTTTTCCACTATTGGCTCCCGTTACAACAATTGTCGTCGTCATTTCGATTATCGACTCGCTACGTGCATTTGACTTAGTCCAGATTATGACACGCGGTGGACCAGCCAACTCAACGTCTACGCTCGCTAATCTGATGTACATTCAAGCGTTTAATAATTACAAGATGGGGTTAGGCGCAGCCACAGCCGTGGTTCTATTTGCCATCAGCCTTGTTTTCATCATCATTTATTTGTATCGAGTGATGCAAGATGAACTGGAATTTTAAGGGGATCACTCATGGCTTCAATTAATTTACCACCCATCAAAAAACCTAAGAAAAAGCTGACAAATGCCCAATGGCTCATGTTCGCTTTCCTGCTCGTATTCACATTAGGCTACATGCTCCCTTTCTTCGGCGCCGTCCTAACCGCATTCCGCACCATGGAAGATATCAGCCTAAATGGCTTTTGGAGTATTCCACGCGAAATACGAGTGATGAATTTCCCAGATGCTGTCAGAAAAGCCCGCGTCAGCCGCTTTTTACTCAACAGCTTCATCATAACCATCCCAGCCCTCACTGGCACCATCTTTCTGTCGTCGCTTTCAGCATATGCACTGGCTCGTCATAAATTCAAGGGGAATAAATTTCTCTATTTTATGTATGTAGCAGGCACGATGCTCCCTTTTCAGATCCTGCTCTTGCCGGTTTTTCTGCTCTCAAACAACCTGTGTGTTGAGCAATCCTACGAAGTCGGCTCGTTCGTTCTGAATATCCCATTTGTAGATGCAAAAGTGTGTCTGTACAACTCTTATCTTGGGGTAATTCTTATCCATATCGCCTTCCAGCTCGGTTTTTGCACCTTTGTATTGCGCAACTTCATGCGCTCGATTCCAGGTGAAATCATGGATGCGGCCCGCATTGACGGAGCCAACGAATTCGGCATTTATTCCCGCATCGTGATGCCGTTGACATTACCGGGTATTGCAGCGATTGCGACCCTCGAATTTACGTGGATCTTTAATGATTATATTTGGGCGTTGATTTTGCTTTCCGACGGAAGCAAGATGCCGGTAACGTCGGGGCTGACGTCGTTGCAGGGGCAGTTTGTGACAGATTGGCCGTTAATTACGGCCGGGGCTTTGGTTGCCACACTGCCCACGCTAATTGTCTTCTTTTCGCTCCAGCGCTACTTTATCGGTGGGCTGACACTGGGCGGTGTCAAGTAAACCAGCGCAATTAGCGGCCGAGAAATAGAAACGAAAAGTTTAGGGCTGAGTGGGTGCGCATTTTAGTTGCGCCCTAACAACCGACGATGGAAAATAAAAAGACTATGACCCAACCAAATTTCATTGTCTTTTTTACTGACCAACAACGTTGGGACACCACGGGTGTGCATGGCAACCCACTCAGCTTAACGCCTAATTTTGATCGCTTTGCTCGAAGCGGGACACACTGCTACAACGCCTTTACACCCCAGCCGGTCTGCGGCCCAGCTCGATCTGTGATGCAGACGGGGCAATACGCCACGACATCAGGCTGTTATCGAAATGGGATTCCCCTACCCAGTAATGCAAAAACACTCGCCCACTATTTCAATGAAGCTGGTTACAAAACAGGCTACATCGGCAAATGGCATTTAGCTGAAGACGAACCGGTTCCGGCCGATCAGCGTGGTGAGTATGACTATTGGCTCGCCTCAAATTTGCTTGAATTTACGTCAGACGCCTATGACCTCAACCTATATGACAACAGTGACCAATCTGTAAAACTCCCAGGTTACAGGGTCGATGCTCAGACAGATGCGGCCGTTCGTTTCATTGATTCCCAACAAGCCAACCCCTTTTTCCTTTTTTTATCCTATTTAGAGCCACACCATCAAAATCACACAGATGATTACCCAGCCCCAGATGGATATCGTGAACGATATACCGGCCGCTGGACTCCGCCAGATCTCGCCGCACTGGGTGGTTCTTCTCAGCAGCACCTTGGTGGATATTACGGAATGGTCAAACGATTAGATGAAGCTTTCGGCCGAATTCAAGACGCACTCAAATCGCTAGGGCTGGCTAAGAACACCATCATTCTTTTTACAAGCGATCATGGTTGTCACTTCAAGACCCGCAACGACGAATACAAACGATCTGGCCACGACAGCTCGATTCGGGTTCCAATGGCTTGGAGCGGTGGACCGTTTACAAGCGGGGGGCAGTTACAAGATATGATCAGTCTGATCGACATCCCACCTACCCTGCTCGATGCCGCAAGCATTCCTGTTCCAGCGCAAATGCAAGGCAGATCAATTTTGCCACTGCTCAAGAAGGATCGTGAAACTTGGCCGACAGAGCATTTCGCACAGATCAGTGAGTCACAAGTTGCACGAACCGTACGCACACAGCGCTGGAAATATATTGTGGATGCACCAGAAATGGATGCCTGGGACGATATGGGATCTGATACGTATACGGAGCAAGCGCTTTACGATCTACAGGCTGATCCCTACGAGCTAACCAATCTAATCGGCATCGAGTCCCATCGGGCTGTATGTGACCGGATGGCAATGCGTTTAAAAGCAAGGATGGTTGAAGCGGGAGAAGCTGAGCCGAAGATTGTAGAAGCGGCACAAATTCCGGCCGGACAAAGGTCTGTAACTGAAGCTGAAGTCAACATGTAGGTGCAGGTTTGATGTATGCTCCCAAAATCAAAAGACCAGTGGATCCATTCTTATAACGAACGAATCCACTGATCTATCCCAGACCGATCTACTTAGCGTAGCCGTCCGGATTCTTTTGATGCCATTCCCATGCCATACTGATAATCTGCTTTAGGTCTGGATACATCGGAGCCCAGCCCAATTCATCATTAATCGTTTCGCTACTAGCAATCAAAATATCGGGGTCACCCGCACGACGAGGGCCAACTTCGGCCGGAATCGGATGGCCGGTCACTTGACGAGCAGTCTCAATCACTTCGCGAATTGAATACCCTTTCCCATTCCCCAAGTTGTACTTACGGCTTGGGCCATCTTCAAGTGCCCGCATCGTCAAAATATGAGCTTCAGCCAAGTCTACGATATGGATGTAGTCACGCACACAAGTTCCATCTGGGGTATCGTAATCATCGCCAAAAATCGTGATCTTATCCCGTTTCCCTTGTGCTACTTCTAGCACAATGGGAATCAAGTGAGTTTCAGGTGCATGATCTTCCCCACGCTCTTCGCTAGCGCCACAAGCGTTGAAATAACGGAGACAGCCATACTTCATCCCGTAAATTTGGTCCATCCAATGCAGGTACCGTTCCATGATGTACTTTGACTCACCATAAGGGCTACCAGGAACAATCCGTTCATCTTCAGCAATCGGCATATGCTCTGGATCATCAAACAAGTTTGCAGTTGATGACAAGATAAAGCGTTTCACACCGTGCTTAACGGCCGCTTCTAGTAGGTTTGCTCCGTTAACCGCATTGTCTTTCAAATACATCCAAGGCATTTCGACCGATTCGCCAACTAGGGTGTAAGAGGCGAAATGCATGATCCCATCTGGTTTATGCGTTGCAATCGCGGCTTCAATTTCGTCGTAGTTGGCTAAATCCCCTTTGATAAACACCGCATCAGGATGTACCGCATCTTCATGCCCTTGATAAAGGTTATCAAAAACAACAACTTCTTCACCTGCTTTGATTAAGCGTTCAACTGTAATACTGCCAATGTATCCGGCTCCGCCGGTCACTAATACTTTCATAAAGTTAGTCCTTTAAAATTCAATTGATAATGAAATAAGTGAAATGGTGTAGGGTCCACTGGTTTTAGATTAACTATACACAAGTAAGCTAAATAGAAAGCTTTCGATTTGAGGATTTTATTCCTACCAGCTCAATAATCAAAGTCAATGGATCATCTGTTCATAACTACAACAGATCCAGATGCCCAGTCATAGAGAGTCCGGCCGTCTTTGGTAGCCACCATCATTGAGAAATAGATTCCAACCAAAACCCAAACGGCTATCAGACCTATAGTTACAGCTAGTGATGGATCTTCAGGTGCCATTGGCCACCCTTCAATGTGAAACAGGCTTGTGTGGGCAATTTGCCAAGGTAAAAACTTGATTAAAGATCG
Source organism: Anaerolineae bacterium (assembly GCA_045105475.1). Lineage (GTDB taxonomy): Bacteria > Chloroflexota > Anaerolineae > Promineifilales > Promineifilaceae > WTJY01. Next base: position 8,368 of record JBGCDP010000078.1, on the reverse strand, counting down.
GATCAGCGCCTGCCCTTTTGTGAGTCGGCCGCCAGATTGATTCGTAACCTGCACTCCCGCTTTGCGCTTACCCCAAGTTGCTCGCGTTGATGAGCTTTCCAGAAATGTAAAGTAAAGAATAACAGGCAGAATCAAAGTCAAAAAACTGATTAAATCAGCAATGATCGGGTTCTCAAATAATGAACTATCACCCGGTGAAACACCTAGAATTGAAAACAAGCCAAGAGTTACTAGGATCAAAAAGATGATGTAAGCTGAAATGATCAGATAATCGAAACCAAAGCCGATAAGCCGTTTCTTAAACGGAGCAATTTGGAGCGGCTTTGGCGTTGTACTCGCGCTCATTTTATGCTGTTGAATTTACTTGATCAAACGACGTAATGTTGCCAAGTTCACTGGGTCCATTACAACAGATTCCCCTGTTTCTTCATTGTCTTCGCTTTTTGGCGTTTCTAAGTGAGCTGGATGATCGGCCCAACGTGGGTCATTGACAATGTTGGCAAACGCCTGCTCACCGATGAACCCTTTACCAATGTGCTGATGACGGTCCTTCCGACTGCCTAAATCAAACTTACTATCGTTGAAATGGAAACATTTAATGTGCTCTAAACCAACAATTCGATCAAAGTCAGCCATTGTTTGGGCATATGCTTCGGGGGTGCGAAAGTCGTATCCGGCCGTGAACACGTGGCAAGTATCAAAACAGACACCAACCCGATCACCACCATCGATTTCTTTGATTAGGTAGCCAAGGTGCTCGAATTTATAGCCAAGATTGGTTCCTTGCCCTGCCATCGTCTCGAGGCAAATCGTGACGTCGGGCGATGTTTCGGCCGTTGCTTCCAACGCCATTTTGACACCCTTCACAATACGGTCCAAACCAGCCCATTCCGCCTCGATCATTTGCTGTTCAGTCGCCTTTTTCTCTTTGAACATATGTGAACCGGGATGCACAACCATATTACGCACGCCAACTTGACCGGTCCGCGTGATTTCATCGACCATCGCGTCATATGACTTGGCCCATTTATCTTCTTCGGGGGAAGCCAAATTCATCAGATAATTAGCATGTACTACGGCCGGAAAAATGTCGCTATTTTCGGCCGCAGTCGCTTTATATTTAGCTTGATCTTCTTCACTAATCGGTTTTGCTTTCCATTGACGATTGCTCCGGGTATAGAACATCATCGTGTCAGCCCCAACCTCTTTTGCATTCCCAAAGGCGTTAAACAAACCACCTGATACGCTTACTTGTGCACCTAGTCTCATAATTTTTCCGGATATTGGATATTAGATGTTGGATACTAGTAACTGCCGAAAATCAAACTAATATCTACCATCCAATATCTAACATCTACTTGTTAGTCAATCCATTCTTGATTCATACTACGCCCTTCGCCAAAATAACCAACCGGCCAAGAGCCATCCATGCGATAAACACCATCACCGATGACGCGCCATATTCTGGTGCCATGCAAATCGACGATGTAATCACCTTCAATTCGGCCGGTTAACTCGTCATCCATCGTATATAAATCAAATCCGCGCAAAATGGCGAAAAGTTCACCTTTGTTGTCAATTAATCCACGTTCCATTGAAGCTTTTAGCCGTTAGTTTTTAGCTATCAGACTGATAGCTAAAAACTGATTGCTGACGGTCCCGGTTTCGGGGCAGCCCGGTTACGGGACAGTTGCCGTCAGTTGTAGTGTCCCTTCTGCATCAAAAATTTGAATCAGCTCACCAGATGCCCAGACAGGTGCCGCCTGATTCCAGTAACGGCGAGTCGTGGTGTCTTCACCCGTCCCACTAAATAGAGAGATACCAGCTCCGCCGCCAAATAATGTTGCACCTTGGCCGAATTTATAAACCGTGCTGCCACTGTCTCGCACTTCCCAACCGGCGATTTCAATTGAACGGGTTCCATTGTTGACAATTAAAATATTTTCGGCCGCAATATCACCCACCCCGTTCACACTACTAACAACAAGGTCAGCTTCACCCACACCCAAAGGTTCAGTTGGGATTGGAGTAGGCGGTTCACCAACAGGGGTAGCCGTTACAGCTTCGGCCGTGGGTTCAACGACTACAACACCATCTTCAGGAATCAACAAATCTTGGCCAGCTTGAATAAAGTTTTCATTCAAAAGGCCGTTTGCATTCATAATATCCTGCATCGATACACCATAAATCGCTGCGATTGCGCTAAGCGATTCGCCAGCATTAACAGTATGGTAAGTGGGCGCAGGCGTTGGTGTGGCTGTTGCGGGGAGTGGCGTTTGTGTCGGCGGCAGTGTGGGGGCCAGTTCGACAATACCAGGTTCAGAACCGGTGATAGGGACAGGCACGGCCGCCAAACTTCCGTTTACTGCTTGCTCATTTTGCGACTCCCACCAATATAAAATTCCAAACATGACCGCAGCCGAAACCACGATATTTAAAAGCAAAAAGGGAAGCATTCGACGTAAGGACATAAAAAGAGACGTTAGATATTAGAGGGTAGATAATAGTAAATGATAGCGGTACAACGACTAGCTAGCATTCATTATCTAGCATCTACCTTTGGTTGACGTTACCGCTAACAACCGGCCGGGCTTGCATCACTTCAATGAGTTCGCTCATCCGATTTCGCCGACGGACCCAGAGTAGTAAATTACGAACTTTTTGCTGCTTAGAGCTCAATCCCAAACGTTGCCAATCAATTTCAAGCGCTTCAGCAATTTCTTCAAGCACATCAAGATCATAAAACATGAGCAAGTATCGGCGCAAAATCGTTGGAGGGGATTCTACCGTAATACGAGAAAGGCGGGGAAAATGATCAGGAGGAACTGGCGTTAATATACGCTCAACCGCCAAAGCCAAATCACTCATCAAATCACGTTCAAAAGCTAGGTCCATGATATTGATGATTGTTTGCTTCATGTCTTTAGTTGGCGCGATCACTTCATTTTCTGCCATTTCAAGATCAAAAATCAAATCAAGAATATCTTCTGGCCCTAAGTTATGCTTGATTTGGTCAAACAAAAGGTGGCGATCATGCTCAGAAGTTTCATTACGCATGCTAACCGCTCGTTCTGAAAGGGTTAGGTCTGAATCAACTTCATCCATAATTGATCGAACACCGACTACAGGTGCTGGGCTATTTGAGTGTGGAGGTGCTCCATAAGCAGGGGCGGTTGCATTAACTGACCCTGATCCCATATTTGGTTGAAGCAAGCCCCATAACCAAAAGGCAGCCCCACCAAATGTAAGACCACCTAAAATTTGAGTCCAAAGTCCAAGAGATGCAATATTGGCGCCGTTACCAAAAACATTGAGGGTGACGTTTAACAAAACGGCCGTTGATGCTGTCAGCAGGCCGACGGCCCAAACCAAATTTGTCTGACGAAAAAACATTACCAAAAAGAAAATGATAACGATGATTTCTAAAATAAGAAGAAGTGACATAGTTCTAAAATCAACTAAAAGTTAAGAAAATTTTAGCACTCCCATAAATCAGTGCAATACACCCTCATGAAAGTTGCGAGTGAGCCGTGGCCAACCATCAGTAAGGACAACCCAACTAACGGCTGGTCACGATTGGTTAACAACTATCGATCTAATTCTGAAAATGCGACATCGAGCGCATTCACAATCACATCGATTTCTTCTTCATTAATAATCAACGGAGGTGACAGAATAATCTTGTGGCCAGAAGCACGAACCATCGCCCCTTCTTTCTGAGCCACGGCGGCGATTTGTTGACCAAATGCCATATCTTTTGGCGTTTTAGTCGCTTTGTCATCAACCATCTCAATGCCGAGCATCAGCCCTTTACCGCGCACATCCCCAATCGATTTAAAGCGGTCGATAAACGGTGTGAGCTTGTGGAGGAAGTAATCGCCACGAATTCCTGAGTTATGTGGAATATCTTCTTTCTCCACAATTTCGAGGTTTGGAATAGCGGCCGCACACGCTAATGGATGGCCTGAATAAGTGTAGCCGTGCATCACAGCGCCAAAACTGTCTTGATTATTGAGTAACCCTTGCTCGATTTTTTCATTGACCATGGTGGCACCTAACGGCACATACCCGCTGTTGATCCCTTTCGCAAAGGTCATCATGTCCGGTTTAACGCCCCAAGTGCGGCAACCAAACATCGTTCCCGTCCGGCCGAAGCCAGTCACAACCTCATCTGAAACGAGCAATACATCGTACTTGTCACATACCTCACGGATTAACGGCCAATAGTTTGGTGGCGGTACAATCAATCCACCAGCACCCTGTACCGGCTCAGCGATAAACGCAGCGACTGTGTCTGGCCCTTGAAAGATTATTTGGTCCTCAAGCACCTTGGCACAAATTACCCCCAACTCTTCATGATCAGTAATGCCGTATGGATTTCGATACAAGTATGGGTTTTGGACATGAAAACAGCCCGGCAGCATCGGCTCAAAATTTCGCCGATAAATCGTATTGCCGTTGATACTCGCTCCACCAAAATGGGTGCCGTGATAGCCACCCCGCAGTGAAATAAATTTATAGCGGTCTTTCTGGCCGACAGATTTCCAATAAACTCGAGCCAGGCGCAAGGCAGTTTCTATCGCGTCTGAACCACCCGATGAAAAGAATGAGCGTGTCATCCCCTCTTGGGCAGCCATTTGGCTTAGTTTGTGCGATAGCTCAATCGCGGGCTCATTGGTCATCGTGCCAAATAGTGACGAGTAGTGGATTTTGTCGAGCTGGTCAACGATCGCCTGCTTAATCTCCGGCCGATTGTAGCCAACATTGACATTCCACAAGCCACCCACACCGTCAACCATCTGATTGCCATCAACATCAGTGATCATTACCCCATCACCGCTACTGATGATTTTCGGCATGTTACCTTCTTTCAATGATGCCTGATGTGCCATCGGGTGGATCATGTGTTTGGCATTGTGTTCTTTTACAAATTCTGCTGTTGTCATAATTTTTTATCCTTTTAGGCGATCGCTATTTTTAACGAACGATCCATATCTGCTATTAAATCCTCGATATTTTCAATTCCAACTGACAACCGAACCAGACTATCCGAAATTCCAGCTTTCAGTCGTTCTTCTGGCGGCATCCCTAGATGGGTCATTCCGGCCGGATATTGGATCAGCGTATCAACATTGCCCAAGCTCACCGCAAAGGTTGGAATTTGAACCGCTTCCAGCAGTTTGACACCCGCCTCATACCCTCCATTTAGCTCAATCGAAATCAAAGCGCCAAAGCCGTTTAGCATCTGCTGCTTCGCCACCTCATGACCCGGATCACTCGTCAAGCCTGGATAGTAGACCCGGTCAACGGCCGGATGTTGCTCTAAAAACTCTGCCATCGCCATTCCATTTGTAGCGTGGCGTTCCATCCGAATTTCAAACGTTTTGAGCCCCAAGTTCGCCATCCATGCATCAATCGGACTGGGAGCCTGCCCCATCAACTTAGACACCATCTTGACATCTTTTTTCATGTAATCGAGATGAGTACTGACGATACAACCGCCTGTCACATTCCCATGGCCGGTCAAAAACTTCGTTGTCGAATGGATGACAATGTCACACCCACGGCTCAACGGCCGCTGGTGATAGGGTGAAGCAAATGTATTATCGACGCACACCCATGCATCATAGGTGTGAGCCACCTCTGACAGTGTTGATAGATCTACAATCGACATCGTCGGGTTTGCTGGAGTTTCTGTATAAGCCAATACGGCATGCGGGTTTTTAGCAAAAGCAGCTTCCCAAACGTCGGCCGTATTTCCATCGACCCACACAACGTTGATGCCTAAGCGAGGTGCAAAGTCATGGAAAAAGCTAAAGCTATTGCCATATAAATCTCGTTGCGTGATGACTGTTTCACCCGTTTTAACACGCCCCAGCACGGCGGCCGAAATCGCTGCTAAACCAGAGCTAACCGCCTTACCCGCCACAATCTCTTTCGGGTCACGATCGGGTTGCTGCCGGATAAGATCTAATCCTTCGAGATAGGCATACTTGTCACCAATTTGATCAACATTTGGGTTTGCAGTACGTGAGTAAACGTAGCCATGTTCCTTACCTGAAAAGATCGACTGCATCGTTTCAACGTCAGGAAAGCCGAAGGTAGTTGTTTGAAAAATCGGAGAAACATGTGCGCCGTAGGCGTTGTCCCCCTCGTTATAGTGATTAACGATTGTAGATAGACCAGAAGTGGATGGAATTTGTTTTTTCATATTTTCAGCATTTCAGCCGGTCAGCATGTTAGCTAATCAGCAAGGTTTAATAAGTGCGAATTCTGAGCCAAAAAGTAGATGCAAGCAAACCTTAGGACGGGCGTTTAGCCACCCACGGCCGTTCTTGCTCTAGCTGCCCCGCCAAATTAAATAGGCGATCTTCCCGGCCGAACGGCGCAATAAATTGCACACCCAACGGCAGCCCGTTTTCAAATTGGCTGAGTGGAACCGACATACCGGGCAAGCCACACAAATTTGCGATCTGGGTAAACGGTGTATGTTGCAGGCTATCAATCGCCATCTTATCGATAAGGCCGGAACGGACCAGCAGCTTGCCCAATTTCAAGCTAGAAACCAAATTAAGCACAAATTGTTCGGCCGGTTTTGGCGCCAAGGCCCCGATCTTGACCGGTGGGGAAGCGGTTGTGGGGGTAAGATACAAATCATACCTTTCAAAAAAACGTCCCATTTGACGAGCAGCCAGCCCCCAATAATGGAGTTGGTCAAGCATGTATCCGGCCGAAACCGCTTCGCCAATCGTGCCAAGTGCAAGTGTCCCCAATTCAATATCCCGCTTAGTCGGCCGTCGCCCTAAAAATTGCTGGATTTCCATCATCTGGGCTGCGATTTCTCCAAAATAGAGTGCCACATAGCTTTTAGCGATTTTTTGGCCATCAACCTCTGGTACAGCTTCTTCCACGTGATGCCCCATCCCTTCAAGTAGTTTGGCCGTTTGCTCAACAGCTTTCACACAGTCAGGATGTACCGGCGTGCCCAAAGGTGAATTTGTGTTAAATGCGATTTTGAGCTTCCCGGGCATTCGGGCAACTTCTTCAAGATACGGCCGGTTTGGCAATGGTGTCTGGAAAGATGCGCCGACATCATGCCCCAAAGTCGCATCAAGCATCGCTGCGCTGTCCCGCACTGAGCGGGTAATCACATGTGAGATAGCAGCTCCCATCCACTGGCTACCCCGAATCGGGCCAGATGGGGTCCGGCCGCGGGTCGGTTTGAGGCCGAACAGCCCGGTGTTCGCGGCCGGAATACGAATAGAGCCACCACCATCACCGGCCGGAGCAATAGGCGTCCAGCCGGCCGCCACGGCGGCGGCCGCTCCCCCGCTTGAGCCACCGGGTGTATGCTCCGTATTCCACGGGTTACGGCATGGACCAAACACTTCGGGTTCAGTGATGCCAAGTAGCCCAAGCTCCGGGGTGTTCGATTTTCCCAAAATAACCAATCCAGATTGTTTGAAACGGGCCACCATTTCGCTGTCATGGTTGGGCACATGATTTTTATAGGCACGGGAGCCATTGCTCATGGGGAATCCGGCCATTTCATAGCCAAGGTCTTTCAGCACGGTGGGCACGCCTGCAAAGGGGCTTTCAGCATCCGGTGACTGAGCAAGATCACGGCCGTAGTCATACATCTTATGCACCACAGCATTGATTATCGAGTTATCCCGTTCGATGCGTGTGATAGCAGCTTCTGTCAGCTCTGCGGCCGTGACTTGGCCAGTTCTCACCAAGTCGGCTAGTCCCAATCCGTCATAATTTTCATACTCATCAAAGTTATTCATGGGCCTCTAGATAGTTTTGTCAATAACAAGAATTATGGGTGAATTTCATTGCATCTCAAAATCTTAGCTTTCATAATGATCTTTCATTCAATGAGATTCAGGGGAGATGTGATCCTCTAAATTTTCATCAAATTTATTCCTAAAAAAATCATCCTATTCATAATTGCGGTTAGCAACCTATTAATCGCCTGCAGCTCACTTTCATTATCCCCTCAAACAGAACCAGACATCGACTTAAGCGAACTAGTTGTAACTGAAAGGCCAAGCAGGACACCCGACCTAAGCCGTGACAATTATCGCCTATTTCAACTTTCTAAAAACGACCTGATCGCCTTAGTCGGAGACCTAAGCTTAGGCAGCTACATATCAACTGAATGTGCTGAACAAATTATGCCATCACAGATTAGTGAAGTTGGCGCATTTGATGCTGAGCTGTTTGAAAGCGAGCAGCTGTTGTTTTTAACTTTATTGGGTGATTCAGCGGTTGAGAGGTTCCAGAAAATCTGTCGGGCGTGGGGCATAGAAACGGCCGAACCTGAGGTAGACATTTCTCAAGTTGAGTCAGAGATTTTAATTTT
>JBGCDP010000077.1:0-4149 GCA_045105475.1 Anaerolineae bacterium | reverse complement strand
TTGCGAGCCGGACTAATCACTTGGCTCGACTGGATTTTTCCTGACAGCATTTCAGGAACCAATCCATGAAAGGTGTGAAAGTTGTTTCGGTCAACAACGTAGACTTTGACCAGCCCCTGCCGAATGGCTCGTCGCATTTTCTTCATCAAGTAAATCGTGACGTAGCCACCCCCCACGCACACGATCTTAAGGGGTCTTTTCATTGAGTTCCTCGCATAAATCCCAATCTCTAAACTTCTGACCAGATTAGTTAATCAGCCGTTACAGGCGCGTTACATTCCCTTCAATCTTATTATAGTAACCAATTGAGTAGGATTAAAGTAATCACGATCGCAATGCTGCCTAAAACCCAAGGTAAAAGCTTTTGCATCAGGATAAGGCGTTTGAATGTCTTTTTGTCGTTTAGATGAGGGAAAGGGGTGCTCGGTACAGGCACATCTAAAAATTGGCACAGCGGTTCCCAGCCTTGTTTGACCTCAAACACCAGCAGCTTTTCGGCCGGAACCGAATCAATTACCGCCTGATTGTGAGCGTTGAATTTTGCAATGGCAAACGGTTTATCGGCAAAATTATTTTCAAACGTCCCCTGCCAAATCATTTCCATTACCATTTGTCTCATCGTACCTAATTTTGGGAAAAGCCTCCCAATCCAAGATGGAATGGCGCTTTCAATGGCGAAGATCGTTTCAAAGGCGCTTGAATACCAACGCTCTGGGTCACGCACAGACAAAATGACTTTGGCATCTGGATAATGGGCCATGAGCTGCTGGTAAAAGGTGCAGGCAGGCCAATCGGTTGTCGCAGCGAACCCGCTCAAAAGCTGATCCCAATCGACCTGTTCTCCGCGATAAGCTGCCAGAAACCCGACCGCCTGCGAAGGAGCTTTGACAACTTCGGACATGTGGTGACATTTGTTAAAACCAAGCTGTTCAAGTGCGGCTTTCAGCGATGTGGTGCCTGTCCGGCCGAATCCAGCCCCTATGATTTTTAGACTCATAATATTCGTGATACCCTTTTAGGAGTAGGTAGTTGTTAGTGATTAGTGGTTAGTAAAAGCAGGCTACACATTCCCTATCTCTATCTCAAATCCCTATCTTCACAAGGAATCATAATGTCAAATCAAGAGTTTGCCGAAAAACTAAAAAAATATGCCGATGTCGCGGTTCAAGTCGGGCTCAATTTACAGCCGGGCCAGCGGTTGGTGATCAGAGCCGGTGGCACGATCGAAGCGGTGGCCCCGGTTGTGCGTGCGGTAGCCACCAGTGCATATCAAGCGGGTGCCCGACTGGTTGACGTCATTTGGAGCGATGAGGCTTTAGCTGTCGCCCGATTAGAAAACGGACCAGACGATTCATTTTCAGAATTTCCAGATTATATCGCCCAAGGCTTAATCGATTACGCTAAAAATGGGGATGCGAGCTTAGCCATCATGGCCAGCAACCCAGATGCGATGGCGGGTCAGGACCAAGCAAAAATGGCAGAACTGCGCAAAGTGTCGGCCGAAAAAACAATGGAGTTCAGCCGCTATATCAGCACCATGCAGATCAACTGGTGCGGCATCGGTGCCGCCAGCCCAGGCTGGGCGGCCAAAGTCTTCCCCAAAGACAGTCCAGAAGTCGCCCTCCAAAAATTATGGGATGCGATCTTTAAATTCACCCGGCTCGACTTAGATGATCCGGTACAAGCTTGGAAAGACCACGTTGCCAAACTAGTGGAACGCAAAACCTATTTAAACGCCAAACAATATGCCACGCTCCATTTAACCGCTCCCGGCACCGATCTAAAAGTTGATTTGGCAAAAAACCATCTTTGGCTAGGTGGTTCAGTTAGTCGGCCGGATGGGGTATCGTTTGTCCCCAATCTGCCAACCGAAGAGGTGTTTACCACGCCTGACAACCGGAGCACCAACGGAACGATTTCAGCATCACTGCCGCTCAACATGAACGGTGTGCTGATCGAAGGGCTTAAATTTACCTTCAAAGATGGCAAAATTACCGATTTCAGTGCAGACAGTGGAGAAGAGACAATCGGCAAGCTGCTTGAAATGGATGACGGGGCCGGCCGCTTGGGTGAAATCGCTCTCGTGCCAAATGGCTCCCCTATCGCTCAATCGGGCACGCTGTTCTACAACACGCTGTATGATGAGAATGCCTCAAACCATCTTGCCATCGGCCGAGCGTATGCGATAGCGGTTGAAGGTGGTGGCACGATGAATGATGATGAGAAAAAAGCGGCCGGAATCAACCATAGTCTGATCCATATCGATTTCATGGTTGGCTCGGACAAAATGAATGTCGACGGAATCACGGCCGATGGCACCGTTGAGCCGGTCATGCGCGACGGCGAGTGGGCATTTTAGGGCAGTTATCAGCTATTAGTCATCAGTAATCAGTTAATAACTGGGTGAAGCTGATTACTGAAAACTGTAGACTGACAACTCAAATATGAAAAAACATGTTGTAATTACCGGCGCCTCAACCGGAATCGGGTATGACGCCAGTCGGCTCCTCATTGAAAAAGGATTTCACGTTTTTGGCAGCGTCCGCAAAGCCGAAGATGGTGAGCGGGTTCAGCAAGCATTAGGCGACGCATTCACCCCCTTGCTTTTCGATGTCACCGACTACCCCGCCATCGATGCGGCCGTTGAAATCGTAGCGGCCAAAGTGGGCAACGCAGGACTAACCGGGCTCGTCAACAATGCAGGGATCGCGGTTGCCGGTCCATTAAAAGATTTAGACATCGAAGAGTTCAAATGGCAGTTCGAAGTGAATCTATTTGGACTGATGGCGACCACACAAAAGTTTTTGCCGCTTTTAGGCGCAAAGCTCGATGCACCACACCCACCCGGCCGCATCGTGAACCTAAGCAGCGTCAGCGGCCAATTCTCATTCCCATTTTTTGGGGCGTATGCTGGCTCAAAGTATGGAGTCGAAGCGATCTCAGACGCACTCCGGCGCGAACTGATGATTTATGGCATCGATATCATCGTCATCGGCCCAGGCTCGGTCAAAACCCCGATTTGGAATAAACGTGGTGGCATTACTGACGGGAAATTTGCTCATAGTGATTACACTGAAAATATGGAAATGCTCACCCAAATTACAGATCAAGGGAATGAAGATGGCATGCCGGTTGAGCGGGTGAGCCAAACGATCCTGACCGCCCTGACCCATCCATCTCCAAAAACAAGATACGGTTTGTATAACGACTTGTTCCAGCGCATCGCGCGCTATTTACCAGCCCGTTTTCTCGATAAACAGATCGCGAAACAACTTAACTTAACCAGAAGATAGAAAAGATAGCAGGGAGTTGAAAGACACCCTCTCATCTCTTTTCTCTATTCCCTCACCTTCACACTATGAAAGCACTCCAAGTATTTGCCCCAGGCGAAGCCAAATTCGTCGAAATTCCAAAACCATCACCACAACCAGGCGAAGCGCTTATCCGGCCGATCACACTTTCACTTTGTGCCAGCGACATTTGGATGTGGCGCTATTCGCCGATTGAAAAGTTCCCCCACCCGCCAGGCTCAAGCGGTCACGAGATCGTCGGCATTATCGAAGAGATCAACGGTGATTTTCCAGGATTCGAAGTCGGCGACATGACGCTGGCGATTAATCCACCTCAATTAGGCATGGCTGAATATTTTACAGCTCCGTTTGCCAATGTTTTACCGGTACCGGCCGGGCTTCCACCTGAACACATTGTGCAAGCTCAACAGCTAGGCACAGTGATTTTCGCCTGCAAGCAATTGCCCAATATCGTGGGCAAAAGCGTTGCAGTCATCGGCCAAGGGTCGGCCGGGCTGTGGTGGAACACGATGCTTAAGCGGCTGGGTGCACGGCATGTCATCGGCATCGATGTGCAGGCGCATCGAGTAAAAGCCGGTTTGCAGTTTGGAGCTACCCACACGATCCACAATAAGTCGGCCGATCCCGTCCCATCTTTACTCGAGATTTTAGATGGCACTTTACCAGACCTCGTTGTCGAAGCGGCCGGATATAACGAGTCGATCAACTTGGCATTTGAGATCGTTAGAGAAGATGGCTTTGTCCTCCAGTTTGGCGTCCCGCATGAGGGAAGCTTTGTCATTAACTATGACGAGATTTTCCGCAAATGCATTACGCTCAAAGCGATTGTGCATGCCTC
>JBGCDP010000076.1:0-18557 GCA_045105475.1 Anaerolineae bacterium | reverse complement strand
TAATGCAGGCACGGCGATTGCGACCGGTGGGTATGTGCCAGAAGTCGAATCAAAATCGGCCGAAGAACGTGAGCGCATTTTGCAAGGTTGGGTCAAGAAAAATCGACAGTTGATTTCGGCCGTTGACGCTTGGCAAGATGCGGATTTAGACACCCTCGTTTTACCTCATCCATTGTTAGGAAATATGACACTGCGGGAAATCTTATTGTTTACCGTTTATCACAACATGCACCATGTCAACGACGTTCAGCGTGTGCGGGTAGAGTCAGAGACAGAATGGTTTTAGGTATGCTAGAATCTTGCAATGTCGAGTTTAGTTCTGCTGGTCTGTTCGGTTCCCATTGAGATAGTGAAGGCATGGAATGAACATTATCAATCTTCGTATTATTCAGGAATTGCATTAACAGTAGCTAGTCTACTGGTTTTTCAAGTGCTTTTTCCGAAAAATCGGGGGTTGGCTCTAATCATCACTTTAGGATTGCAGTCTTCAAACATTATTCATGGGTATCAAAATTTAGATATGCTGATATGGTGTAATTCTGCGAATACGCATGCAATCTATTTGCACGACACTGCAAAGTTGCTCTTTTTGTTGACACTAATTGCAGGAGGAGCACTCTTAGCCTTAGCTATAACAAGGGATAAGAATTTTGGTCGTATAAAAAGACATTTTTACTGGGTACGCCCAAAAAGAATTTGAGATAGAATCACCCCGTTAAAAATTTTTAGGAGTAGATCGGACCGTTCTCCACTTAGGTTGAGAATGGTCCGATTTTTTGTTTTATGCGTGTTTTGACGGGTGCAAAAATCTATATCGTTAGCGAATGGGCGATTTTTAAGCAGCTCAACCGGAATATACGGCTGCTTTTGTGGTCCCAAGTCATTATGGGGTTTGTCGTTGAGGGTGGTATTTTGCCGGTTTTGTTCAACCTCTACTTGCTTCGTCTCAACTTTGGCCCGGAATCGATTGGCTCGATTAATTCAGTGGGGCTGGTCGTGTTTACTCTGGTTACGCTCCCGGCCGGAGAAGTGGGGAAACGCATCGGTCTACGCAAAGCGATCATGTGGGGGCTTTTCCTGATGTTTGTTGGCTTTCTGTTTATCCCGATGGGTGAGTTCTTGTCATCGGCCAGCTTCGGCCCAGCATTTGCACCTGCGGCGGGGAACGCGATCTTGCACGTCGGCCTAGCTTTGTTTTTTGTGAACAACCCGCCGTTTATCATGAAAAACACAACGGGAGACACGCACGCCAGTGTTTTTGGTTTGCAAAGTTCTATCTTGGCGTTGTCCGGGTTTGTTGGCAGTTTGGCGGCCGGGTTTATCCCGATCATCTTTATTTTCGCACTTAACCTGTCAGCCGATGGGCCTGCTCCGATTCGGTACACATTGATTTTAGGCGCTTGCTCCCTTTTGCTGGCGGCGTGGTTTATGCGTACGGCCGACTCCGGTATTTCTCTACGAGATCCGATTGTATCTGACCTAAATGAGGTGGAGCCAACCGTTGAACCAGCCATTGAGCCAGAAGTCGACGAAGATCATTCAGTCATTCCCTTAGGGCGTTCCTTTTGGATATGGATCGCTATCATCGGTTTGTGCCGCTACTTGATCAAAACGGGTGTGGCGGCCAATGGCTTGTTTTACAATGTCTATTTAGATGATGGCTTAGGGCTTTCAACTTCTGTGATTGGCAACTTTTCCGCTTTGGGCCATCTGCTGGCGATTCCGGCCGGGCTCTTGGTCCCTTTTATACTGAAGCGTTTTGGTGCGAAAAATGGAATGCTGATCGCCAGCGGTATGCTCGTGATTACTTTGATTCCGCTGACATCTTCGATTTGGTGGTTGGCCGGGCTCGGTCATGCGCTGACGGCCTCATTAGGCCCCGTGCGTTTCGGGGTGTTTACGATTTACGTGCTCAACCGCACCCCGGCCGAACAGCAGCCGTTTGTTTCCGGCTTGCAAGAGTTAATCATCGGCGGCGCGTTTGCAACGATGGCGGTTGCCGGTGGCTACTTGATCTCTTGGACCAGCTACAGCTCATTCTATTGGATATCGATCGGGGTTGTGGCGTTTGGGACACTACTGATGTGGGCTTATCTGTATGGGCCGTTGCCGCTTTCCCCACCGGCGGCTCAAGTGAAAAATGTGACCAGTGACCAGTAATCAGCGGTTTGATCAAAAACTGGTCACTCTTGCGTGTTAGATGGGGCATTAATTCCTAAAGTTAAGGGGACATGATCACTCAACTTCGACCCACACCAATCTTCAAAAGTGCCGACTTCAAACTGCTCAATGGTTGATTCCCAACCTTTTGGAATGAAAATAAAATCGATGTGGTAGGTCGGCCCATCTTTGGTGCGGTCACGCCAGTAGTGGGTTGGGATCGACTCGTCCCCCTGCGCCTCGCCCATCACCTCATGATAAGCACTGATCATCCCTAACTGGTCAAAACGAGCGACCGTATCTTCAAAGTTCATTTTCCAGCCTGGCTTGTCCCAAAAAACGTTGTTGTTGAAATCTCCGGCCGCGAAGCACGGTTTGGCTTGCAGAAACCCGTCAAAAATATCGAGCGATTCGCGTAGCGGGCCAGCCTGAGCTTTTTTACGGATGCCATCGTTGGCATGCATAGCCCACGCGGCTAGCAGGTGATAGTCGGCCGCTTTTGAATCGGGCCTGCTAATCTCTACCGGTGCGATAAAGCGGAGCTTCGGATCATAGCAATCAGCCAGCTTCACTTTGTAGCCGTTAAAGGCTAGGATCGCCAACCCTTTGTGCTTGTTTGAACCGATCCAAATAAAGTCGCTGTTGGGGGGGAGTTTATAGGCTGCATCCTTTAACTTTTCGCGCACAATGTCCGGCTGGGCACATTCTGAAATTACCGCTATATCTGGATTCAAACTTAATAGGGGATCAAGTTTTCGGCGAAATGCCATGTTACAGTTCCAAGCGACAATTTTCATGAGAGTAAGATTCTACTTCGTGATAGAATCTGATACGAACAGAAAAGCTAGTGAGAGATGGCAGGGATTGAGACGTTTGCTCCCTAACATTTTCAAATGGATTAATTATTATGGCTAACGCAGAACGAATCGAATTACCTGAAAACCTACACTATGTCAATGCACTGCTATTGCAAATGATGAAGGGGATCGAGGATGTGTTGGGGCAAAATGGCTTGGTTGCTGTTTTGCGCGAGAGTGGTCTGGAACGCTATATCGACAATCCACCCCCAGATGATTTGGGACATGATATTTTGGCTCGTGAGTTTGCTCAACTTCACTCAGCGGTTGAAACGTTTACCGGCCGGGCCGGTAAAGGCATGTTGCGCCGTATCGGCCGGTCTGCATTTGATTGGGCGAGCAAAGAGCAAATTAAAACGATGGGGTTAGCCAATTTAGCCTTAAAAGCGTTACCGCAAAAGCTGCGCATGCAGGCGATATTAATGGGGATCAAAAAAGGGCTGGTCAACAATTTAGACTATTCAAAAATCGATATCGCCTTTCAAGATGGGACTCATATTTTCACCAACCATACCAACGCGATTCCACACATGCGCACCAGTGACGGCCCGGTGTGCCATATGCTCGTGGGTACTTTAGGTCAGGCGATGGCGTTTGCGACGGGGAAGAATCATCAGGATTTTGAGGTCGTGGAAACAACCTGTAGAGCGACTGGTGCCGCATCCTGCCGATTCGAGATTCGGCCTAAATAAAGCCTAGTTTTATTCAACTATCAAACTTGACGATTGAGCCTACGCCACGGGTCTGTCCACCTTTTGCTAGGCTTTGTCCAAGATTTGTCAACAAAAATGTGGCGGCCGGGAATTTTTGATTGGTTGTGATGATTTTTAGATTAAGAAGCTTCTGAACCTGCTGCCAGCGAACATCATTTTGTTCACCTTCTGGACTATAAAGTTTGTAGTGTTTTTCTCCATCTAAGTAGCGATGAGACTTTAGGGTAAAGCCATCGTTTAAGTTGCCGATTAGCTTGAAATCAGCCGTGTTGAGTCGCCATCGCAAAAACCAAGTCATAAGCAACATTGTATGCCCTAACGATCTATCCACAAAAAAAGCCCCTCAGATTCAAGAACTGAGGGGCTTTTTCTATTGAGAGATTTAGAGTGACCTAATTAATTTATTATGGAAGTTGAACCACATCCAGTTTAGATTCAGTTGTGCTGTTCACATTGAGGGTAATTTTAGCATCACGGCTTAGCTCAGCCGATCCACATAAATCTGTTGAGTCTGACATTGTTAAGTTGGCTGTGGCTCTAATCTGCCATGGGCCAACCAAACGGGGGACGATTTCGCGGAATACTTGCCCACTAAGCTTAGCCATCCATGTTTCATCGGCCGATACATATTCATAATGTACATCAGCTGGCAGAGTCCAGCCTGTCATCGAATAGTTTTGTTCAGTTGAAGACTCACTGCCTTGAAAGCGGCTTCCATCGGGCATTTGGACCACGTACGAGTAATGTTCTTGAGGGCTTGCTTTCATGAGTGTTGCATTAACAAGTGCCCCTGTATCCGGATCTTTTTCGGATATTGAGCTGCCAATTCGATCTTGTCCGGGTTCATAGAAAAGCTGGCCGAAAGAGACGGCGGCTGCGAGCGCATATGTAGATAGACGACTCATCGCATCGACATACATGTCTGAGGCCAAAAGTGCTTCAACCTCAGCCAGCATAACAGTCTTATGCATACGGCGTACAACATGGCCCAGTGTTGTAATTCCCTCGGGAGGGAACTCGTAGCGAATAAAGCTACTTTCTACCAAAGTTGGAGAGTCGAAAATAAGAGTGGTCATGAAAATCTCTGAATTAAAGTTTTAAGCAACTTAGTGCTGCTTAATTATATTAACGCAATTATAACTATCTTGTCCACCTTTTGCAAAGGGTTTGTTGTTTTTGGGATAGTTTGCCTAATATATCATAAAAAATATCAGTGATATATCACGAAAACCTGTACAAACTTGACGTAATGTTCAAGTTTTTGGCTTAAATTAGCCAGCTTCCTTCCATGCGTAAAAGTTGCGCCTTGGTTTCTAAACCGCCTCCAAAGCCAGTCAGCTTGCCGTTTGAGCCGATAACGCGATGGCAGGGAATAACAAGTGGAATCGGGTTGGTCGCATTGGCTCGGCCGACGGCTCGAATCGTTTTGGGGTTTCCTAAAGCATGAGCGATGTCGCTGTAGGTGCACAGCTTTCCGTATGGGATGTCATAAACATGGCGCAGCGATGTTTGCTGAAAGTCTGTCATAACATCCCAACAAATGGGTAAAGTAAATTCTTTCAACTCACCCGCTAAATAGGCCGTTAACTGTCGGAATGGCTCTTCTAACTTGGAGGAGTCCGGCTCTGGGTTGAGCTTCGTCAGTTTTTTGACATAGGTAACAAAGTCTTCTTCGCTGCCTCTGAACTTAATCGCGATTAATCCTTTTTCTGAAATAGCGACCCAAAGGTGATCAATCGGGGTGTTATCTAGCTTGCCATACCAAACATTGTTCATAGTCGCCTAAGTTGTCCGGCCTAAAGATAAGAGAAAAGCGATAGGCTTACTTTTTATTCTGGCCGATAGAAGATTGAATCGCCAACTTTCAGGGTGCCTACTTGGCGAGGCCATGCATACACACCGACACAATTGTCACGGCTTTTGTTGACGTTTTTGAGGACGGCCGCATCTTTTTCGGCCGTATCTGGATCGATATTGACCATGACGCAGCGCTGAATTGGACGGACAGGCAGAATTGCGGCTGAGTCTTCGCGCTCGCCAAATTTTAGCGAGCCATCGATCCAGTTGTCTTCACAATAGGGGGTTTGATCTTCGCTATCAACAATGACGTTAATTCGGAAACGGCGATAGTCTAAATCTGAGCCATGCACATCTTCCAATCTTTTGGCTGTAGCTAGCGAAACAATTGACATCGGGGCTGCATCAAAGGCACCGCGGTTAAGCTGCATCAGGTGAATCGGTTGTTTTAGTTGGGTGGCAAGCTGTTGATGTAATTCGGGGGAGGTGGCTGTATGGCTTTGCCCAGCTGGGGTTGTTACCTGAATGTCAGAGAATCGCCGATCGCTGTCATTTGTAAATCTGGGCTGGTATTGAACAATTTGGGGGATTTCCCGGCCGGTGAGCCATGGAAAAGATGAACGATTCTCGCTTTGCACATAGGCATAGCGCCGGTCACCCAACAACCCGTACCAATACATGTCGGCCGCTTCGACTGATATCCCTTTCATTGATTTAATCGGGTAGATCCAAATCGCTTTAATTGTTCCAATTTTCTGCATAAATTTATTTCTTTAGATGTGATGAATGTGAGTCTGTAGGCTGATGGTACCGTCTTACCCAGTTAGGTTAATAGAGTAACGCTTTGAGATCGTCGGCCGGAATCTCTCCAAAATAATCTGATAGCTCAATATTTTCTAAAAATTTTTCAATTTCTTGTTTCTCATAGCGCATGCCCACCAGCTGGTTTTGTAACTCGTCGATTTCTTTTAAAAAGGAGTAGGTTCCAAAGAATCGAATATCTTCGATAATGCCTTTGTTGACATTAATGCGTACATCTAGCTTTCCGGCCGGGAAGTCACCTGTCTTTTGAATATTGAACTTAGGTGCACGACCGTAGTTCCAATCCCACTTGTCAAACCGATGGGCGCGGATTGACTCGATTTCGACCCAATCAGATGCGCTAAATTTAACTTCTTCTGGTGTATCGGTACCAAAAATTCCTTTAATTAGCTCACTGCGCAAATTCTCGATTGTAAATTCTGGCGGCAAATACTCTTTGACACTGGTGACAAAATTGCGGACAGACTGAACCGCCGCTGATTCGATTTTCGCTTGACTGGGATTCAAAGCCTGCATCATGTGCTTTAAATTTGTATCAAATAAAATCGTTCCATGGCTAACCATTCGTCCCCTTGAAGCATATTGAGCATTGCCAGAGATTTTCTTTCCGTCTACAAAAACGTCGCTTTTGCCTTTGAGTTCGGCCGGAACACCTAAATGCTTCAATACAGCCACAACGGGCAAGATAAAGTGGGCATAGTTATGCAGGTTTTCGGCCGTGTTCGAAATATAGCTGAAATTCAGATTCCCAAAGTCATGATAAACCGCACCACCGCCAGACAAGCGACGGATGACATGAACATCGTTATCTTCGATGTATGTTGCATCAACTTCTTCAATCGAATTTTGATTTCGGCCGATGATGACCGAAGGCTCATTGATATAAAAAAGTAAAATCTCTTGATCCCCAGTCATGTAGCGCAAGATAAACTCTTCTATTGCTAGATTAATGCGTGGGTCGGTATGGTTTTGGTTAATTGCGAATTTCATTTAAATCCTGTGTAAGCTGCTCATGCTATCATGCTACTACAGACTAATTGTAATCAATCATTTGATATAAGTGTAGGCGAAAATTATTTCAAAAATAATTAATACGCTAGGTTTTAAACTTGGCTTGCCCTGTTCTATATTACGGGACTGTTAAGAAAGCCCTATTTACAGTGTTTTTATTCGATTTTATGCTGCTCTCTCGATATATTGATCCAAAATCGAAATTTTGTCACAAAGTGAGGTGAATATAGATATGAAACGATTAGTACTCATTTGTGGTTTGTTGCTCACCCTTTTTCTGATGGTTGCCTGTGGCGGCACGCCAGAACCTGCGGCTGTAGAACCACAGGCTGAAGCAGCTGTAGAAGTTGCGTCTTCGTCTAGTATAGAAACTGAGGCTCAAGTAGAAGCGCCAGAACCTGTCGTTGTTGTGGAAGAAGTGGCCGAAGTAGAAGTTGTTGAAGAAGCTGAATCTGTTGAAGTCATTGAAGTTGATATCGAAGATCCGGCTGTGATTGCAGAAGCTGAGATCGCTATCGAAGCGGCTGCAATTGTTAACCCGACCGATTTCAACAAAATTAGCCAAACCGGCCGGCCGCAGTTTCTGAATTCCTATGCCGATTGGTGAAGCACCTGACGTGCTAACGCGCCCATCGTGCATGGGCTAAAAGAAACGTTCGAGGGACAGGTAGACTTTTTTGATTTAAACATAGATGATGCTTCTTTAACTAAGTTGCGACAGTCACACAACATAAACGGCCGAAGCCAATATGTTTTACTCGCCCCAGATGGTGAGGTTCTACGTATTTGGTTTGGTCCACTTGATGCAGGTTCAATGGAAGCACAGGTGAATGCAGCACTGCAGGATAATGGTTATTAGATCCCATCTAAGCTGAAGCTAAATTTGAATTTGAAATTAGGAAGACCAGCCTGGTCCTAAAGATCGGGCTGGTCTTTTTTATATGTTGCTTTGTCACACAGATCAACCATGCTATTAAAATAATTCCTATTAAGAGCCTGTTTCCGATAATTGAGTCTGGTAAAATCAAACCACTATGGAAAATCCAAATGAAAAACCGCTGTATGGCGGTCAAGCTGTGATGGAAGGGGTGATGATGCGTGGGAAGAATGCCTATGCTGTCGCAGTGCGTGATCCTGAAAATCGCATTGTCGTGCATACACAACCGTTGAATCCTGCCATTTACAACAGCTTTATTAGCCGCACGCCGTTTTTACGTGGCATTACTATGTTATGGGACGCTCTTGGAATCGGAATGAAGGCGCTTATGTTTTCAGCTGATGTTGCTATCCCTGAAGAAGACGAAAATGGAAATGTGCCTGCTCTTGGCCAAAGAGAGCCTGTTCTAAATGAAGATGGAACCTACCCAGCTGGTGAAACTATTGATCGTCAGGCTGATGACATTTTTTCGCAGCCAATGATGATTGGCGCCGTTGCTTTGTCTCTTTGTTTCTCTGTGGGACTTTTTATCGCGCTTCCGGCCGGTATCGCTGAATTTTTCATTCAAGCCAGTGAACAACACCTGTTAAGTAACATACTTGAAGGTGCGGTCAAACTTACATTGCTCATCGGCTATATCTGGGGCATCGGTTTTGTGCCAGATATCAAGCGGGTATTTTCCTATCATGGGGCAGAGCATAAGACGATTAATGCTTATGAGGCGGGTGCTGAGCTAACGCCAGAGTCAGTGCAAAAGTTTCCACTTGAGCATCCTCGCTGTGGGACCGGGTTTTTGCTAACTGTTGTGTTGATCTCGATTATTATCTTTACTCTAATCCCGTTGCCCGACCCTTTCCCGAATACGCTATTCGACAACATTCTTATCCGAGTTGCTTCTCGTGTTATTTTGATTCCGGTTATTGCTGGTATCGCCTATGAATTTTTGCGCTTTACAGCCAAACACCAAGACAATGGGTTTGTTAGAGCGATCACCCGGCCGAATATGGCTTTGCAACGTTTAACAACACGCGAGCCGGATTTAGACATGCTACAAGTGGCAATTACGTCATTTAATCGTGTGCGAGATGCTGATTTAGCCGTTCTATCGGCTGAGCCAGTCAGCCAGTAGACCTTGTTCTAATGGAATATCGCCCTACCGAATGCGATGGTTCCGTGGGATAATGGGCACTAAATTATTCGCTAACTTTCCAAACAATCGGTTACGGCCGATTTTAACTGTTAAATACCTACTTTCTTAAACTTTCAAGGAGTTCCGAAAATGAGCAATCATGTAACTGTTGCTGTAACCGGCGGCGCCGGACAAATTTGTTATTCACTATTACCACGCCTTGCTTCAGGCGAGACCTTTGGCCCTGACACCATGGTCACCTTAAAATTGCTGGAAATCACCCCAGCTTTAGGGGCACTTGAAGGGGTTGCAATGGAGCTAAACGACTGTGCATTCCCAAATCTAAAGGAAATCGTCATGACCGACGATCCAAATGTCGCTTTTGATGGCGCAAACTGGGCACTTTTAGTCGGATCAAAACCACGTGGCAAAGGAATGTTGCGCGGCGATCTGATCAAAGAGAATGGCCCGATCTTTGTTGGCCAAGGGAAAGCGCTACAAAAAGGTGCTAGCGACATTCGTGTGGCTGTTGTCGGTAACCCGGCCAATACCAACTGTTTGATTGCGATGAATAATGCTCCAGACATTCCAAACGAACGCTTTAGCGCATTGACTCGCTTAGACCAAAATCGTGCTTATTCTCAGCTTGCTGAAAAAGCTGGCGTACCGATCAGTGAAATCAGCAACGTCACCATTTGGGGCAACCACAGTGCCACCCAATACCCTGACATTGAAAATGCGAAGATCGGTGGCAAAGCGGTCATGGACGTGATCAGCGATCATGATTGGTTGCGTGGAGACTTCATCACCACCGTTCAGAAACGTGGTGCTGCGATTATTGCGGCACGTGGAAAATCTTCTGCAACTTCGGCCGCCAACGCTGCCATCGACCATGTCATGAGCTTTGACGCTAAAACGCCAGATGGCGATTGGTTCTCAGCCGCTGTATGTTCTAAAGGGGACTATGGCATTAGCGAAGGGTTGATCTTCTCATTCCCACTCCGTTCAGACGGTAACGGTGGTTATGAAGTCGTTCAAGGTCTTGAATTCAGCGACTTTGCGAAAGAAAAAGTAGCGGCAACTGAAGCTGAACTTAACGACGAACGTGAGATCGTTAAAGACTTACTCTAGCTGTTAGCACGCTTCGCTTTCAGCTAACCAGCATTTCAGCAGGTTTGTCCATACGAACGTCGTTTGTCATGGTTGAACTGCTGAAATGCTGAAAGTGAGGCGAGGCTTTACGTGCTGAATTGCTAAATATATGATTCGGGGATTGTTAAACCACTTTGATCAGCACGAGCGGCGTCTCGTGATTCGATCTGTGCTTGTCGGAGCCATTGTGTGGGCCGTTGTTT
Organism: Anaerolineae bacterium; assembly: GCA_045105475.1. Taxonomy (GTDB): domain Bacteria; phylum Chloroflexota; class Anaerolineae; order Promineifilales; family Promineifilaceae; genus WTJY01. The sequence continues at coordinate 7,776 of JBGCDP010000076.1, read as the reverse complement.
TTAGCTTGAAAACGGCCGTGCATGAGCTTGAGCACTTTACCCTCCACTTTCTAGAAGAAACTGATGTGTGGCTCCTCGCCCCCTACATGATCGGCATTTTGCTGGTTGGAGCCATTATTGTTGCCTGCATTTCCCGCTTTGGGTCAACCATCGTCCATTATCGTGATAGTGAAGGACATATCCACGAATTAATCGATATTGAAGGGGACGGTTTAGAACGGGCGATATCACTTTACTACGCATCTGAACCAACCTTTGAACAATCACTTCTAGGCTCTGAAGGGGTCGATGTTCGCTGGAAGATGCCCTCGTTCACTTTGGCAGCCCGCAAATTTGTGGCAACTCTAGCCACCTTAGGTAGTGGCGGTAGCGGTGGCCTTGAGGCGAGCGTGACGCTCATTGGGGAAAGCATCGCGGCCGGTATTTTTAAACCCCGCTTTAAAAAAGAGACTTTTATCGGCCGTATGTTGGGGCCATCGGACCCAGACGATTTGCAAACGGCTCAGCTAAGTGGCATTGCAGCCGCGGTCGCAACCTTACTGGGCGCGCCGTTTATGGCGGCATTCTTTGCAACCGAGGTTATGTATCGTCGTCGGCCGATTATCGAAAAGTTAGTCTACTCACTCATTGCAGCATTGGTTGCTTTTTTCCTCAATACAACCGCACCGCCTATTTTAAATCAAACATTTTTAGCCACCCGTTTTGATATTCATTTTCAAAACAAACCGATCTTTCATATTGATGAGGTGTCCCCTCCACCGATTACCGACTGGCACTATCTGGTCGTTATCGGCCTGATGTGTGTGGTAATCGCACTGGTTGCAACCCAGTTTGCTCGGTTGCGTGCCACTGTGGATGAATGGTTTCACAAGCGGCAAGAAAATATCTTTTTGCGTCATATCACCGGCGCAACGATCACTGGATTCATCGCTTTATCTGTCTTTTTTGGGCTACGGGCGGCCGAAGCATTTGAATTGTTTGGCATTGGCGAATTTGAAGTCGCTCATGCGTTGCCTCTGGTATTGGGCACTGGAGAAAGCGCCATAGACAGTGCTTTAAATGGCGAAATGCTTTTAGCCGTGGCCATCATCGCTTTGATTGCCCGTGTGTTTGCGACACTATCAACGATCGGGTCTGGTGGCTCGGCCGGTTTGCTGGTGCCGTCTCTCTTCTTTGGCACCATGATCGCCACAATATTTGTACAAGCCCCCGTCGTTCTGGGTCTGACCGAATTTCAATTTGAGGCGGGGCAGGTCATTGTGCCTGCGATGGCGGCGAGCTTAGTAGCTATTGTTAATGTCCCCTTGGCCGCGATCCTTTTCGTGACAGAAGCATTCGGCGGTATCTGGATGATTCCCGCGCTGATTGCGATGGTTGTGTCTAATATTTTTGCCTATAACGTGTCAATTTACCGCACACAGCGTGAGGAATACACACAGCGTCAAATTTTGCCTGGCTATTCAGTAAACAGGCTCCCAATCCCTAAAAAGTGGGGCGGCGAAACGCTGGCGAGCCTGCATTTGCGGCGTAACTTTAATGTCAATGTTATTGGCTGGTTGGAGCGTGAAGCAGAAGACGGTTTGCCACACGTACGCCTGAGCGCAGATGCACATTTGCCGCTGCACAGTGACGATATTTTAGTGGTGCTTGGTAAAGATGAAGATCTGAAAAACCTCGTTCGAGCGGCAGAAGGGGATGGTGAGCTACCACAGCAGCCCCAGACGGTGCCAGCCGCTACCGCTTCTGAAGATGTGCGTGCAAAATTTGCTGAGATGGAAGAAGCGGCCGCTGATGCTACAGAGTCTGTGGCAGATGCTGAGACAAATAGTGATGTGAATCCGGCCGATGATGCGCCTGATGCGGAGCTTGGTTAAGCGATGGAATTACGCTCAGGCATTGACCTCATCGAGACCAGCCGCATTCGAGAAACGCTTGAGCGCAGTGGTGATCGCTTTCTGAAGCGTATTTTTACCCTGGCCGAGATTGAACAGTGTGGCGGCCGAATTCCTAGCCTAGCAGGACGTTATGCGGTCAAAGAAGCGGTGAGTAAGGCGTTTCGCACAGGTATTGGAGATATGCGTTGGGTAGAGATCGAAATCGTACAGGATGACCGCAGTGCGCCTCACCTTGTTTTGCATGGCGATGCGGCTAAAATCGCCGAGTCTCAAGGGCTGACCGGCTGGTCGATTAGCATTTCTCATACTGAAGAGCATGCAATTGGCATGGCGGTCGCAATTGTTTCCACAGCCAGTCGTGAGTCTGTTTCGCAGCAGTAACCAGAACGATGTCATATTTACAACTGGGCCAAAGGCCATTAAAAACTGATCATGGCGCCATCGGCGTTGGGTCACTCTAAAAACTATGAAAAAAACGCTACTTGCCATTCTTGCACATCCTGATGATGAATCATTTGGCATTGGTGGATCATTGGCCCAATTTGCAGCTGAAGGAGTCGATGTCCATATTGCAATTGCAACGGATGGTGCGGCCGGCTCTGTGGCTGAGGGGTATGAGGAAGCACGTGAAAAGTTAGCCGCTGTACGCACGGTGGAGCTCGACAAAGCGATTGAGATTTTGGGTGCCCAACTACATAAACTTAATTTTAGGGATTCCGGCATGAAGGGGGATGTGGCGAATCAGCATCCAGATGCGTTTATCAATGCGGATGATTTCACTGCGATTGGCCAAGTGGTAAAGTTGATTCGGGAAATTCAGCCCCATGTGGTGATTACGCATGATGAGACCGGAGGGTATTTCCACCCCGACCATATTCAATGCTGGAAGATTGTCACGGCCGCCTATCATGCGGCCGGAGATGAGTTCCAGTTTGCTGAAGTTGATTTGCCAGCTTGGGGGCCAGATCGGCTGTTTTATACGGTACGACCGAAAACCTGGATTAAATTTTTCACAACAATGATGCGCTTAGCAGGTAAAGACCCCACAAAAGTCGGCCGCAACAAAGACATCGATATGACGATTCTGGGGCAAGATCCAGATCAAATCCACGTACGCTTAAACTATCGTAAATATTGGGATGTTAAGCGGTTAGCGAGCGCTGAACATGCGTCTCAGGGTGGTGGAACCAGCCGTTTTCGCTGGATGCCCCAGTTCATTCAAAAGCTGATTTTCGGCTATGACCATTTTCAACAGGCTCACCCGGCCGTACCGCCAGGGTATAAAGACAATGACCTGTTTCCTTTTTAATTAATAAGTAGAGAGGCAGATACCGAGCACTTCTTTTGTTTGCCACTCCTTTTCTCTTATGAATCTATTTAACCGGGCACTCCGCATTTTTCTAATTGTTACAGCCATCATTGGTAGTGTGATTGCCGCCTGTGCGTGGTTTTTCTCACGCCTGATTTTGTCTCCACCTGCTGTTGATGTTGACTTGCCCGTTGATGATTTAGGCTCGTTTGAAACGATTCACTTTCCAGCTAGCCAAGATGGGCTGCGTATCGCTGGCTGGTTTTTGCCTCAAAAGAAAGGTGAGAAAGCACCGGTCATGATTTTGGTTCATGGCTGGCCGTGGAACCGCACCGGTGAAGATCGTCAAGATTGGACGAGAAACTTGATCAAAGCTGAAAAGGTTGACCTCGTAAAACTTGCTAGAAACTTTCACCAAGATGGCTATGCTGTGCTGATGTATGACATGCGCAACCATGGTGAAAGTGCTCACACAGACGGTGGCGTGACGTTTGGCATGACGGAAGCCTTGGACCTGCTGGGTGCGCTTAGCTGGCTAGAATGCCGCAGTGATGTTGATATGGAGCGTGTTGGGGTGACAGGCTTTTCAATGGGGGCGAATACGGCGATTTTCACAGCCTCACATACCGATCAAATTAAGGCGATTGCGGCCGTTCAGCCGACGACACCTCTACCGTTTGCCCGCAGGTTGACCACCTATTTAGCCGGTCCATTTGGAATGCTGGTTCTATGGTTGGGCAATCTTTTTGTGAAAGCTTTTGGTGGGACACCGCTCGAAGATGTCGATATGGTTGCCGCCGCTGCAAATGCGGGTAAAACGCCGATTTTATACATTCAATCGGCCGGGGATGCATTTGGCTCTGTTGAGGATGTGCAGGCGATGGGTGCTGTTACGCCTAACGTGGTTGATGTGATTGTGGCGGCCGAGGCTGAGAGCCGGTATGGAGGCTACACCTACGCCATTAATAATCCAGAGATATTGCTGTCGTATTTTAAAGAGTACTTAGCGTAATTGTTTTCTTCCTAAAAAGAGCCATTTCTTAAACCTACTTTCGCTCCCAATCAGTTATCTTACAGATAGCTTTCAAGCATCTAAAAGGCGGTTTGTAAGCCCGTATGGTTATTGTTTTATCAATATCTATGCAAAAGGGTGAGACAAATGCTGACGAGAGATCAACACACAGAAGTATCAGAAACAACAGAAAATTATTTATCAATTTTGGGAGATTATTGTTTAGTCAGTTTTCTACTGATACCGCTTGGAATTTTTCAATTTGAGCTTCCGGTAAACTTATACCTTTACTTGAGCTTGATTATCGCCTTTGCGGTTATTGGAATTTATTCACCAAATTTAATTACCAATGGGGCACGTTTAGTCTCTTCGATAGCTATCACATTGTTAATTGGAAATCTGTTTCAAGAACAACTCTTGCAAGATGATATTTGGCTAGTGGCTTTCACGACACTCATCTCAGGGTTTCTATTATTAACAGTCTTTTTTTGGGAAGATCTAATCAAAATATTTTGGATTTTTGCCGCAATTAGCTCAATCGTTTTCATCAGTTACTCCGCCTTGGGGTACTTAGTGTAGTAGGGTGTACCTAAACTGTTTCGATATTCGAGCCTACGCCTATTCAATAATGTAGTAATCATACATTCCCAAGCAAAACTTAATCCTTTATAGTTTGAGCAGAAAAAAGAATTACTAGGACCTAAGCAAAACAAAAACAAAATTTTTGGAGATTTACCATGACAGAAAAAGCAAAAGTTGTCATCGTTGGTGGGGGCATTATTGGCTCCTCAATCGCTTATCACCTGACTAAATTGGGGTGGACCGATGTGATGCTGCTCGATAAAGGACCGCTGCCTGAGAACGACGGCTCGTCTTCTCATGCACCTGGCGGTGTCGGGGCTATCAATCATTCAAAATTGATGACCCAATTCGCTCAGTACAGCTCAAAGCTATATTCTGAGCTGCCCGACTACCCACACGTATCTTCTATTTATTCCAAACGGCCGGAGAGTGAAATGACTCGCCGAGTCTTTAACGATGTGGGTGGGATTGAATTGGCTCGCAGCCAAGAGCGTTGGGATGATATGAAACGACTGCATACTGCGGCGCAATCTTTCGGGGTCGAGACCCAATTGCTTACCCCGAAGCAAACTCAAGAGATTTGGCCCATCATCAATCCAGAGGCTTTTAAAGGGGGATTGTTGTGTCCATCATCTAGTTTGGTTTCTGGTATGGGAGCGACAGGGTCGATGGCGGCCGAAGCTGAGCGCACCGGTGGCTGTACGATTCATCCGCATACCGGCGTGGTTGACATTGAAATCAAAAACAACCATGTTACGGCCGTTTTGACTGATAACCCTGACATGCCGCGTATCGAGTGTGAGCATATCGTCCTAGCAACCAATATCTGGGGGCCGATTCTAGGGGATAAAATCAATGTCAAACTGCCATTGCTCGCCTTTCAGCATCAGTATGTGGTATCAGAGCCTGTAGATGAACTAAGCCAATTTGACCCCACTGAGCGAGACGACGAAGCGGTTTTCCCGCTCATTCGCGACCTCGATGTGACGATGTACTATCGAAATCATTGGAACAAGCTGGGCGTTGGTAGCTACTGGCACAAACCGTTGCCGGTTAATCCGTACAAAGTGGGTAAAGATGCGATGCGTGACTTTACCCCAGCAGATTACATAGATGCGCGTAGACTGGCAAATGAGATGATGCCGTGTTACGAAAATAAAGCGCACGAGACTGAGTTCAACGGGATGTTCGCATTTTCGGCCGATGGGTACCCGTTCATGGGCGAGACTCATATCAACGGAGTGTGGACGTGCGTGGCCTCATGGATTACCCATGCGGGCGGGGTTGGCAAAGCGATGGCTGAATGGATGGTTCATGGGGAATCTGAGTGGGATTTGCGGGCGTGTGATGTCAATCGTTTGCACGATTATCAATCGACCCAAAGCTATGTTGATCAGATTTGCTCGTGCAACTACACCGAGGTGTATGACATCGTGCATCCGAATCGGCCGACCACGGTGCCACGCAACGTGCGCATGTCGCCGTTCCATGAGCGTAATGTCGCGCTGAAAGGTGAGCTTGTGCCTGCGGCCGGGATCGAACTGCCTAACTGGTACGAAGAGAATGCACGTTTGCTTGAAAAGTACGAAGATCAAATTCCCGAACGCGGCCGGTGGGGTGCGATGCATTGGTCGCCCATTATGGCGGCCGAGCATCTTGAAGTGCGGGCCAACGCAGGAATGTTTGACCTGACTGCGTTGTCTATCATCGAAATTAAAGGCAAGGGTGCCTTAGGCTATGCCAATTGGCTGTGTACCAATGAGATGGACAAACCGATCGATTCACTCACCTATACCTGCTGGCTGACTGAGTCGGGCGGGATTAAACGCGACTTGCCGGTGAGCCGGATGGCTGATGACACCTTCTGGTTTTATGTGGGTGAAGGGTCACTGCCCCGTGATTTAGATTGGGTTGAGCGGAATCTACGCGGCAGTGAATGGGCCGATTCTGTCGTGGTGACCAACATCTCTAACCAATATTCAGCGATTGGGCTGTGGGGGCCAAACGCCCGCAAGATTCTGGAGAAAGCGACCGCCAACGATGTCAGCAACGGGGCGTTCCCATATTACTCGGCCCAATGGATCGAAATTGGGACGGCTAGAGTTTACGCACTGCGTATTTCCTATGTGGGTGAGCTAGGTTGGGAATTGCATATTCCGTTTGATCAGTCGCTTCAAGTTTGGGACGCACTGTGGGAAGCGGGGCGTGAGTTCGAGATGATTTCGGCCGGGGCTGGCTGTATGGACACGATGCGGGTCGAGAAAGGGTACAGGTTGTGGGGCGGTGACATTTACACCGAATACAACCTGTATCAGGCCGGACTCCGCTGGACGGCGAAAGTCAAAAAACCAGGCGGCTTTATTGGCCGAGAAGCGACCCTCGCGGTTAAAGAAAAAGGGTATAAGAAAAAGCTCGTTTGCCTAACCTTGGAAAATCCGAAAGCGACCCTGTTTGGCTATGAGCCGATTCATTCAAATGGATCTGTGATTGGGCATGTGACGACGTCGAACTATGGTTATACGGTTGGCAAGCAGATTGCGTTTGGCTATTTGCCGAAAGAATTTGCGGAGCCAGGTACACAGCTTGAAATCTCGTATTTCAATGAACGGTACACGGCCGAAGTATCGGCCGAGCCGCTGTTAGATAAAGAGCAGGCTAGAATGAAGGCATAAATCAGACCCGGACCTGATTTGTAAACTAAAAGAGGCTGTGACGTTATCAAAAACGTCACAGCCTCTTTTTTGTTGAAGTGGGTATGAATTTGACCTCTAACTAAAATCCGGCTTGTCTGGGTAGTCGATGTAGTCTTCCCCATGCTCTTGAAGAAAGTCGGCCAGTGGATCTTCGCTGTCACCATCGACCAATGATTTTCGTGTTTTACCGCCTCTCGTCGGGTCTTCGACTAACCCCATGTCATAAAGCTCTTCCATCAGGCGAGCCGCCCGTGGATAGCCGATGCGCAAGCGGCGTTGCAGCAT
>JBGCDP010000075.1:0-14863 GCA_045105475.1 Anaerolineae bacterium | reverse complement strand
TGGCGATGAGGTCGGCTATGTCGGCTGGCAACGGCCGGGCTTTGACTTGGGTGTCGTGATGGGTGATCATGCGGCCGCCAATCCACAGTACAAAGGATTGATCATGGGACAGCACGGCATCATCAATTGGGACGATGATGATAAGGCTTGTTACGAATTGAGCCTAGATTTAATCGAAAAAGCGGCCGTTTTTATTGCAGAACGTGACAAGGGGGCGGCTACTTTTGGTGGGCAGAAAGTAGAATCTTTGGCTGAATCTGATCGGACAAAGTTACTCATCGACCTACTTCCTAAACTGCGCGGCACGGTGTCACAAATGAATCGCTTTATCGGCACCGTGCATGTAACTGATAGCGTGCTTGAGTTTGTGAATAGCCACGATGCGGCTCGCTTGGCCGAAATTGGGACCAGCTGCCCCGATCATTTCTTGCGCACAAAAATTAAGCCACTATTTGTCGATTGGGATCCACAAACGGGCGACTTTACCGGATTGCTGAGCCAGCTTGAGTCAGGCATTGCTCAATATCGAGAGGATTACAAAGCGTACTATGAAGCGTGTAAACATCCTGATTCACCTGCGATGCGTGATCCCAATCCACGGGTGATTTTGATTCCTGGGGTCGGTTTGATTGCGTGGGGGAAGAATAAGAGTGAGAGTCGGGTAACGGCCGAATTTTATTCGTTAGCGATTCAAGTGATGCGAGCCTCAGAGGCAATCAGCGAATATCAGGGTCTGCCCCGTCAAGAAGCGTTTGATATTGAAGATTGGGCGCTTGAAGAAGCCAAGCTTCAACGTATGCCACCTGAAAAGGATTTCGAGCGGAATGTGGTTGTCGTAGTTGGGGCCGGAAGCGGAATCGGCAAAGCGACGGCTCACCGTGTAGCGAAAGAAGGGGCACATGTCGTCTGTGTTGACTTGAACGCAGATGGTGCCCAAGCAACGGCCGATGAGCTCACGGCAAAATATGGCATGGGGATCGGTGTAGCCGGAACAGGCATTTCAGGCTGTGGTCCGGCGATCGGCATCGGCACCGATATTACTGATCGTGCCAGCGTGCGTGCGATGTTTGATCAAGTAATTTTGGCATACGGTGGCATCGACAATGTCATTGTGACGGCCGGTGTGTTTGTACCCCCAAGCAAAGCGGGCAAAGTGACTGATGATCAGTGGGATCTGACCTTTAACGTGAATGTGAAAGGCGGTTACATCATCGGGGATGAAGCACGTGCCATCTGGGAAGAACAGGGGCTTACCGGCTCACTAGTTTTGACCACAAGTGTGAATGCAGCGGTGGCTAAAAAAGGGTCGATTGCGTATGACACCAGCAAGGCGGCCGCAAATCATTTAGTGCGTGAATTAGCGATGACACTTGCGCCGCTAGTGAGGGTCAACGGCCTGGCTCCGGCAACTGTCGTCGAAGGCAGCAGCATGTTCCCACGTGATCGTGTAATTGCATCACTAACGAAATACGACATAGCCCATGACGAAAGCGAAGAGACAGACGCTTTACGAAATAAGCTGGCCGCTTTTTATGCACAACGGACACTGACGAAGTCGCCGATTACGTTGGCTGATCAGGCTGAAGGGGCTTACCTGTTGGCGAGCACAAAACTATCAAAAACAACAGGCCAGATTTTAAGCGTAGACGGCGGTCTGCATGAGGCGTTTTTGCGGTAACTTTTTCTAGCTTTAATTGCCTAATTCAAAAGACCATGTGTACACTTCACCAGAGTTACACATGGTCTTTTTGTTTTTCAGAACAGAAATCACAACCCAAAGCTATGAAAAAACACTTCCTGCTTCTACTGACAGCCACGCTCCTTCTCACAATTTCGGCCGCTATTTCACTCCCCTCACACGCCGTCAACCCCCAGCGAGCTCCGGCAATCTTCACGCCGCTCGAAACGTTCGACAACTTGCTTAGCGGCAATATCCATAGCCAAGGTGCGTGGGTCGCAAACGAACCCGGAGCTGCGGCTGGAGCCATCGTTGATGACACCCCACCCATTTACATGGCGGGAAAAGTTCTTAAGAACAATCCAAATGGCATTCTCAATAGAGGTAACGTGTTTCTACCATTGGGTTCAAATACTATCGGGCAAACAGAAACAGCCACAGTTTTTTTCCAAGTTGCTTTAGAAAACTTAAACCATTCTGATTTCAGTGTAGGAGTCACAAAAACAGCTTCCCCTGATATTTTTAATCCGGGGGGCCTTGATCAATATGCGTTTGACTTACGCTTTAATCAAAATGGTCTTCAAATTCGAAATGGAGATAGCTACGAAACAGTCTCAAACTTCACATTACAAAACAATATCCTTTATCATGTTTGGCTCGTCATCGATAACAATGCAGACACCTTCACAGTCTTTATCGATGACTCAACCAGCCCCACACCCATTCAAGCAGCTACAGCAAGTGGCAGCCTCTTCTTTTCTCGAGAGTTTGCAGATGATCCTTTACGAGCCTTTGCCATTCAAAATCATGGGCTAAACAGTAGCGATTCTTATCTTGATAATCTGTACATTGACAAAGCAGGGCAAAACTTGGCACAGCCGGCCGAATCTTTTCAAACTATTGATCGTTTCGAAGGGGTAAATAGTGGCTTGCTAAATGGGCAAAATAGTTGGCTCGTAGAAGGATCAGCAACAATAAATGACGATCCAGAGAATAGTGAAAATCAGGTGGCTAAAATTGAGGGGAGTGACACGACAATTTCCCGGCCGCTTGACGCTATTCCACCTTCAAACCTAGGCACACTCCACTTTCGGCTTTATCGCAATGGCACGATCAACAGCTTCTCCGGCTTGTCTGATGTGGCAGTTCCGGCCGAGTGGGAAGATTTCGAAGCCCAATTCGGAACCCAAAGCGATTCTACAGGCAATTTTATGGTCCGTAACGGTGAAGGTTTCACCCAGATTGGCAGCCTTTTTAAAGCAGAGGCTTGGTACTGCGTCTGGCTCGTCGTCGACAACAACAATGATAGCTATCAGGCCTTTGTAAAAGGGGGTGATTTAGACCAAATCACTCAACTTGGCACCGGAGATTTTAACTTACGTAATGGTGGCAACAATCCATTAACCCATTTTATGAGCAAATCGGGGCCGGGCTCAACGAGCAGCTATTTACTCGACGATATCTATATAGACAGTCAGCGCAGAAACCTAACGATTCCTGGTCATGATTGTGAAGATCAAATTGTTGTTGACCCTGATGCGCCACTTATAGATCCCATCCCAAAACCGATTTATAAAGATGGTGCTGCGGTTAAGTTTGAGACAATTGCTTCACTGCCATCTTCAACAAGTGGCACACTTCACCCTCGTACAAATCCATATACCCGCCTCACCTTTCTAAGCCATGCGCCAGACAACAGCGGCCGCTTATTTGTAAACGACCTACGAGGCAAAATGCATCTTATCAATCCGAGTAACGGATCAACGAGTATTTATCTCGATTTAAAGTCACAGGTCTCTGCTTGGATCGAATCCCCCGGATTAAACTCCGGCTTTTCAACATTCGCTTTTCATCCAGACTTTAAAAATAACGGGCTTTTCTACACAGTACACACTGAAAACGCACAAACGAGTAGCAAAACGGCCGACTTCGGATCAATTAATCCGCAACCCAAAGTTAGTCACAACGTGCTAACGGAGTGGACAGCTAGCAATCCAGCGTCTAACAGCTTCAGCGGCCCACAACGTGAAGTCTTACGCGTTGAGCAGGCTTCATTCTTACATGGCATGCAGCATGCAGCCTTCAACCCGCTGGCTCTCCCGGGTGATGATGATTATGGACTGCTTTACATATCTTTAGGAGACGGGGAGCAAGAGCCTCATTTCACAGAAACAGCTCAAAATCGCAAAACAATTCAGGGCACGATCATTCGCATCGATCCCACTGGAGAAAATAGCGGGAACGGGAAATACGGCATTCCATTAAGTAACCCATATGTAGGCAGTTCGCTAGGACATCTACCCGAAATTTTCGCTTATGGGTTTCGCAATCCGCATCGCATGGCGTGGGACCCGTTGACCAAACATATGTTTGTTTCGGGTATTGGGCAAAATAATATCGATGAACTAAACATCGTTCAAAAAGGGAGAAACTATGGTTGGAACGAACGTGAAGGATCTTTTAGGTTCAGTCAAAACAACCCCGAGAATGTTTATCCGCTCCCGGCCGACGATGCTCAAAACAACTATACATATCCAGTTGCTGAATATGATCATGATGAAGGCTTTGCGATCAGTGGCGGCATACCCTACCGTGGCAGCCTGATGCCAGAGTTATATGATGCGTATATTTTTGGCGACATCGTTAAGGGGCACCTCTTTTATGTCAAAATCGATGACTTAACATTTGGCGGTCAAACAACGATTCACAAACTCACCCTATTAAATGAGAGCAACCAACTGATAGATTTCAAAGCACTCGTTGATTCATCAAATCAGCGAGCGGATCTGCGTTTTGGTGTAGATCAAGATGGAGAAATTTATATTTTTTCACGCCATGACGCAACAGTTCGCCGTTTAGTCTCAGCCCGAAAAGCTCCGGGACTCGATCTAATTAGCAGTATTAGCCTGTCCTCAACAGATGGTGCTTATTACTATGATGTTATCCCGGCCGATATGGCCTCAAACCTGAAACCCTTCTCTGATTCATCCGCAACGATACTCTCTCTTCCTACGAACTTTCCATCGGGAAATGTTGAGCTTTTTGTAAATCGCAACAGCGAACGATCGATTCCCACCAGCCAGCATATTGGGCTAATCATCTCACAATCGGCCGATATTTACGTGGCTCACGATGATCGCAACTCTATTCCGGTATGGTTAAACAGTTGGCAAAAAACAGATGATAAAGTCACTTTATCTCAATCTGGCCAAACAGTTACCCATACACTTTTTAAAAGAACGGTTCAACCTGGTGAATTAATTTTAGGTGGGAATAGTGGGATAAGTAACGCGAACAATTATTTTGTCTTCGCAAAGAAACCTACATATCTCCCACCTCTGTCTACACCAACTCCCATCCCTAGCTTGACCCAAACCATTGTACGACCGACAGGCACTATCTCATCGACACTAATTCCAGATAAAACGCCTACAGCTTCTTCAACACCCAATCCATTTGCGACTCCTACCGCTACAACAGGCCCAACAATTACAATAACATCTGATCCACCACTTAGTCTTCCACTAAAAAGCTATTTACCCTTTGCTTCTAACTAAACAATAAAGCCCCAGTTTAAAAAACTAGGGCTTTACGTTCTAGAATAAATATCGCTTTAGAGCACTGGTAAGACTTTGCGCGTTCTGAGCAAAGAAACCAAATAAAGTAAAATCGCAATAATCAATGAGATCAATGTTCCCATCAATGCAGGGACCATACTAGCAAACTTTAATGTCGCAAATGAAGAATAGATAATTGCAAGCCAATTCGGAAACGTCTCCGGCCGAGCCAGCATAGCAAATGAAACCAAGTTCTCTAGAGCATCAAATAGACCACCCAATGGTATTAAGAAGGCAAAAAGCATCGTTCCTTTGAAAAGCCAAGACCCCTTCAGATGCAGCTTTGCAATAAACGATGGCAGTAGCAAACCCATAAAAATAACGGATGCAATAAAAGCATAATCTATGACCTGCGTCTGCCAATAGATATCTAAAGTCCCAGCTTCAATCATGTATGCATAATATTCTTTAATCTGGTCTCCACTAAATGTTGTCTGCCCTTCATAATAAGGTACCGGGAAATTTGAGGCCGCATAGCTTTCATCTAAAATGGCATTGGTATATCCATAAAGCATGAAGGCAACAATTGCCATCACTAAGTGCAAATAAAAATTGATGTTTGCAGTTCTGTTTTCAATCATTCGAAATAATTTTTGAATAGGTTGACTCATTTTTATACTCCTATAAGATTTGGTGAAACCAAATAACTAGTTTTAAATTCCATAGAATGTATTATATATTCCGTGGAATTTAATGTCAACCCTAAATTAAATGATTCAAACCATAAGCCAAACGACCAGATCCTTAGGCATTCTCACTCAGCTTTATAATAATCGAATGAACCAGCTACTAAGCTCTCACGATTTAAACACTGCTCACTTTTCGCTTCTCAACCACCTCGCAAGGCATGCAGACCATCCACAGACACTCTCAGACCTAACAGCGGCCATGGAGCTGAACCAGCCGGCCGTAAGCAAAATAATTAACAAATTTTCAAAAGCAGGTTGGGTAGCCGTCAAGAAAGATCAGAAAGATTCCCGCAAGAAGTGGGTAACAATTACGGCCGCAGGAAATCAATTGGTTGGGGACGTCATGAGAAACATAGGCCCAGATGTAGCTCAATGGTTTTTGGGCTGGGAAGAAGAAGACATCAAACAATTTGGAGCACATATGCAAAAACTAGCGGCCTGGCTAGACGATAATCGCTTAGTATGAAAAAGATTGTTTGAGGATAAACTCGCTACAGACTAAAGACTAAATCGAGAAACAAAAAAAGGCTGTGTCGATTGATTTCGACACAGCCTTTTTTTGTTAATATTTCTGAATCCGTTTAGTGATTCAAAATCTGGGATAAGAACAGTTTTGTTCTTTCATGTGATGGATTATTGAAAAAGTCTTTTGGATTATTGATTTCAACAATCTCACCCGCATCCATAAAGATAATTCGATTCGCTACTTCACGAGCAAATCCCATTTCATGCGTTACCGCAACAATGGTGTAGCCAGCTTCTGCTAAGTCCCGCATCACATCCAAAACCTCAGAAATCATCTCAGGGTCAAGTGCAGATGTCGGTTCATCAAATAACAAAATCTTTGGCTGCATCGTCAAGGCACGTGCAATAGCAACACGCTGCTGCTGACCACCAGAAAGTTGACCAGGATATTTCTCTGCTTGCTCAGGAATTCCTACACGGGTCAGCCATTTCATAGCTAACTCTTCAGCCCGTTCGCGCGTCCACTTGCGGACATTAATTGGCGCAAGCGTAATATTCTCTAAAATTGTTAAATGTGGGAACAGATTAAACTGCTGGAACACCATGCCCACTTCGCGCCTAATCTCATTGATATTACGTAGGTCATGAGTCAACTCAATCCCATCAATAATAATTCGACCTTCTTGATGCTCTTCTAAACGATTCATGCATCGAATGAAAGTCGATTTACCGGAACCAGATGGGCCGATAATAACAATCGCCTCGCCTGATTTAACAGTGAGATCTAAGCCTTTAAGCGCTTCAAAATCTCCGTACCATTTATGCACGCCACGACAAACGATAGCATCTGCATTTTTTGTTGCTTCTGGACCATCCATTAAAGCCATAATATTTCCTCAATACGATCAAGCTAACAGCGATATGCTAGCTTGATCCCAATTCCTTTTTGTTTATCGAACGCCTAAACCGGTACGTTCTTCAAGTCGGCGACTATAGGCCGATACGACAGAGCTCACTAAGAAATAGAGCACAAACATGAACACATATAACTCTGTTCTCAAACCAAGCCATTCAGTATTCGCAATAATAGCTCTGGTTGCACCGACGAGGTCGATCATACCAACCAATGCCACAAGTGATGAAGACTTAAATGTCCCAATCACAGAGCCTGTCAATGGTGGAATCAAAATTCTTAGTGCCTGTGGCAAAACGATAAAGCGATACTTCTGCAAGGTATTCAAACCTAGTGCATCAGAAGCTTCATATTGCCCTTTAGGTATCGCTTGCAATCCTCCTCGCACTAACTCAGCCATATAGGATGATGAGAAGATCGTATATCCGATAATAACCGCCCAGAAGCTTTTGAGCCCTGTGCTACCTTCGGCCGCGAAAAATGGTGCCATCACAATCGCCATAAACAAAAGCGTAATTAAAGGAACACCACGAATAATCTCAATAAATAAGACACTAAAGGCCTGCACAAAATTCCCATCATAAGATTTTTGGAAATAATATGCAGCTAAAAGGATAAGGACTGGCCATAAAGCCAAAAGCCTTTCCAAATTGTTTCTTGATGTATTCCATAACTCAGGCGTACTGTTTACAAAAAACCAACCAGCTGAAAGAATCGCAACCGGCCAAATAATCCACCAAGGAATACCTTGAACATCTGCCCGCCGACCAAGTGCAAGAGCAACGCCGATAGGGAGAGACAGAAAGTTCACGAATATCGCGAAAATAACGGTGAGAAGCAACCCGCCTAGCGCATCCACATCAATCGGCTCAAATATTCCCATCTGCCCAATTAAGCGCCAAACAAGATAACCAACTGGCCAAGCTAAAGTCCAAATAGCAATTGAGACTGGATCTAATTGAATAACCTTAAAGAACCATAAAAGCCCCATCAAGGCCAAAGCAACAGCGACGCCTGTAAATAAGTTAGAAACATTAATTAACGGAGCCGCATAATCAATGCCCACTAAGAAGATATAGACAGCAAAAGGAGACAACGCCCATAAAATGTTTGTCACAGTTGCCAACGGCTTAAGCGTCGCTTTTAAAGATTCCCGTGAAGTAACATATGACGAGAGCCATAAGACGAGGACCAAACCTGTTGCTAACAGCACCCGCCAATTATGGATAGGGTCAAGCAAGCCCGTCGCTAATAGCTTTTTAGCTCCCCATAATACACCCCACGTTGCACCAGTTGAGCGTAACGCAGGAGATGTAGTTTCAGGACTAAAAGTAGCATCGACAACTCCCCATTGCCATAATCCGGAAATAAGGATGCCTAAAACGAGAGCCAGTAACAATGTTACGACAGCATTTGAAACTGTATTGAACATGTTTTCTTTCAGCCATCTCGTCCAGCTTGTATGAGCTGTAAAAAGCTCACCAACAACTGTTGAGATAACAAAGAAAGCCCAAACTCCAAAAATGGTTCCGGCCCGTGCAGGAGCAGAACCTAATTGAACTACCAGTGTAAAAAGGGTAATAGCAACGAGGATAATCACCCACGTCATTAAAGCCCGAGATCCAGTTAAATTGTCCTGAACAAAATAGGTCCAATTGAACTTCTTCGAAAAAGTCCATCGTTGCTGTTCGGGCCGTGATGATTCATTTTTTGATACAATTGTTGCCATTTTTAACGCTCCACGATCAAGATACGATCGTTATACCAGTTTAGGACTACAGAGAAAAACAAACTGATTGAAAGATACACCACCATCACAACAATCATAATCTGTAACACACGACCAGATTGATTCATCAAAGTCTGTGAAACAATATATATCTCAGGAAAAGCAACGGCTACTCCTAAACTTGTATCTTTCATCAAACTCAGATATGTACTAATCAGGGGTGGAATAATTACTTTCAAAGCTTGAGGCAAAACAATCAAGCTAAGTCGCTGTCCTTCGTTTAAGCCTAAGGCACGAGATGCCTCTGTTTGCCCTTTCGATACAGACAGGATGCCGGCTCTTACAACCTCAGCCAAGCCACCTGCATAAAAGATTGTTAAACCTAAGAATAGAGCAAAGAATTCCCCTGTCATCGACCAACCACCAATGACGTTAAACCCTTCAAAGCGTGGAATACTCCATACAATGGGTTGTTCTTTCAAAGGTAGAATTAAGTTCGAGGATGGATTTTCAAGTGTAGCGAGTTGAGATGCCAATGTAGATTGTGAGCCTATAAAAAATTCACATTTCCCATCAACAAAATTAGCGGTCGCCTTCTTAGGGGTGCTAACCCGAGTCACTGCAAATGGAATTCCTTGGCTTCTTAACCGATTAGTTAGGTTTGGCTCAGATGCTGAATCTCGTAACACGCAAAACTGATATGCGATATCAGCTTGTACATCTTCCGGAAGGGCGGCAACCTCACTGATGTGATTTACTCCAGATCTTTGGATCATTACTCGCTCAAAGTCAGCAAACTCTCCAATTCGGCTTTTATTAGCCACAAGAAGCCCTTCGTTATCTGCAACTGCACCAGCAACGAACCATCCAATGGCTGCGATAATCACAAACCCAGCAAAACCCCATCCAAAACGATTTTGAGCTTTACCTGTGAGCTCTTCGCGTCGGCCCAAATACATCCAAACCACTTGAAATTGAATGGCTCCTAAAACTAAGAACGCAATCCAAATTGGAGCAGAGGACATAAACAAAGGCCATGGCATTCTAAAACCGCGATTTGAAAGGAAAATAGGCAATCCAAATGGTTGCAGGGCTTCCTTAATATCGGGCAAGGCTAAAACAATTGAAAAGTAGATTAGTAAAAGCTGCACAAGAATAGGCGTATTGCGAATAATTTCAATGTAGGCGAGTGAGAGTCTTGATATCAGCCAATTCTCTGACATTCGAGCAATACCCATCAAGGTGCCAAGAATGGTCATCGCAATTAAAGATAAGAATCCAACTCTAAACGTATTTACAAGGCCATTTGTAAGCGCCCACCAAAACGAGTCTGTATTGACATAATCTAGCGAGGTGTCAGAGATATCAAACCCAGCCTCATTGTCCATAAAGTCATATGCGCATCGATAAGAAACGCGACCATCACGACATCTGAATTGAGCTTCTCCCAATTTGTTGATATTGTTGCCAAAATTTGAAAATAGTGTGAGCGCTCCAAATACAAGCAAGAAAATGAACCCGATTTGACCTAAAACACCAAGAAAACGAATATCAAAGATATACGAAAATATTTTGGATCCCAAATCAGTTGATTCAGAGGGGGGAGGTGGATCGGCACTAATCTGGGCCATAGTTTACCATCCTTGTTTCGTAATTTTGCACAGGCAAAAGATTGTTAAACTTCGCACACTAAATCAGGGAAATTCAGTGTGCTGGGGTGGAAATATTTCCACCCCAACCACTTTGAGATTTGACTAGGCTAAGTTAAAGCCAAGACCAATTCCCACTATTTCTAATTAACGGAATGGAGGAGAGTAGAGTAACCCACCATTATTCCATTGTGCATTTACACCACGTGGTAAGTTAAATGGTGTATCTGGGCCAAGATTCTTGGTGAAGATTTCACCGTAGTTACCCATTTGGCTAATAATCTGGTAACAGAAGTCGTTATTCAAACCGATAGCTTGACCAAGGTCACCTTCAACACCCAAGGTGTTTAGGATCGCAGGGTTGTCGCTACCAAGCATGTCATCAACGTTTGCTTGGGTAATACCCAATTCTTCAGCTTGGATTGTACAGTTGACTGACCATTTAATGATGTCGAACCAATTGTCATCACCATGACGTACTAGAGGGCCAAGAGGCTCTTTAGACATAACGTCACCCAAGATTTTAACTGAACTTGGATCATCAAATAAGACAAGGCTACCAACCAATGCTGATGCGTCAGTGGTGTAACCATCACAACGGCCTTCTTCAAATGAAGAACGTGTAACGTCGCCAGTTTCTTCAAATACAACGGCTTCGTAGCTGATGTCTAGTTCGCGGAATACGTCAGCTAAGTTCTTTTCAGTTGTGGTACCAGTAGCAACACAAACTGATCCACCATCGAGGTCTGCAATCGTTTCAATTCCAGAGTCAGCACGAACCATCATACCTTGACCATCGTAGAATACGGTAGGTACGAAGTCGAATCCAAGAGAGGTGTCACGGCTGAAAGTCCAAGTGGTACTATTTGATAGTACATCAGCATCACCTGATTGAAGAATTGGGAAACGAGTTGTTCCAGTAGTAACAACTTCTTCAACAGCAGAGCTATCACCTAATACAGCAGCAGCAAATACTTTACAGAAGTCGACATTAAAGCCTTCCCAGCTTCCATCTTCTTGAATGAATGCAAATCCAGGAGCTGCACCAGCACCTGTACCACATTTCAAAACGCCACGATCTTGAACTGCGGCTAAAGTGTCAGCAGTTGGAGCTGCAGCACCTTCTTCTTCGCCCATTGCCATTGCTTCTTCAAGCTTTGTTTCAGCATCGGCCGCCATTGATTTAGCTTCTTCAAGTTGAGATTCTAAATCACTTACTGTTGACTGGAGGTCAGCAACAGCTTGTCCAGCATCACCACCACAGGCTGCCAAAAAAACAGCAAGTGCAGTTAAACACAATCCAAGTATAAACTTGTTTTTCATCTTATTCTTCTCCTTATTTTGTTTGACTTCAGATAGATGATTAATTACCAAACTCACAAAAGGGTGAGGTAGAAACAGCACAGGTAAATCCGCTTAATTGGTTAGCAATTTACTTTGCCCTAAAAAGCTTCCCAACCTGCAAAGTTCCTAACATTTGGTTTAGTTGACGCAAGTATATCTAAACGTAACAATTTAACAACTCTCACATTTAGAGGATATTCTGAAAACCAGATTCATTTTTTATGCAGTTTCAATAACAAATAGAAACTCATGAAAAGAGCTTAAATTATATTTAAGATAAGGAGCAGTCTTCAATCAAAAATTCAAGGCTGAAAGGTTCTTCATCTCAAATAAAAAAAATTGTTAGGCTGTAGGAAAAATGTAGTTTTTTTAAACAGGTTTCTGATTATAAGTGTAGGCTCAAAGTACAAAAGGAAATTGCGGCTTATATGGGAGGTAGTGTAGTAGTCTTGTAGGCTCCACCCAATTAACTATTATGATTTGTTAAGCTCTTCAAGAAATGTATCGAAGAGTTTTTCATCATCCATCATTGCACGATAAAAACCCGGATATTCACCAATAATATTATTTCCGGCCGAAACTTCAGCTGCAACCCCATCTAAAAGAGAGAAAAAGCCAGACTGGATTCCATTTTGACGTGGAGTTCGATTTAAAACCCCAAGACTTTCTTCAGCTTTTGCTTTTAATTCAGAATGTGTATGCTCAAATAAATATTTGTTGCCATTTGAAAATATCAAGTCGTTCATGGTCACCTTTTCCTTTACAGACACTATTCAACATCAGTCATTCAGTACTATCTTCTTAACTAAGAGTTTAGCGTCTCGCTTTAGATGACATGTGGGATGATTAACACAAATTTGTTAAAAGTTTTGTCTATGGGGCTGTTAAACAGAATAGATTCAAACAAAAAACCCGATCTTCAAAATTATTGAAGATCGGGTTTTGAATTCACTTAAGAAATGTAAAAGCTATTCAATAATCCAAGAATCGGTAGTACGTCCCCAGCTTACAAGTTCATCATCAGAGAAGAAAATCGAAGCTTCCTTGATGCCATTTTCAGGGCTATCTGATCCATGAACTAAATTTCGACCGATCTCCATGCCAAAATCACCGCGAATTGTGCCCGGATTAGCCTCTACTGGCTTCGTTGCCCCAATGGTAGCGCGTGCGGCCGCAACTGCGTTATTGCCTTCCCAAACCATCGCCACAATCGGGCCTGAAGTAATGTATTCAACCAACCCATCATAGAATGGTTTACCTTTATGTTCACCATAATGCTCACCGGCTAAAGCTTGGCTCATTTGCATAAACTTCATTCCGGCAAGCTTTAATCCACGTCGCTCAAATCGACCCACGATCTCACCCATCAATCCGCGTTGAACCCCATCTGGTTTCACCAAAATTAGTGTACGTTCCATTTTAAATACTCCTAGTAAAAATATATATTTTGTATAGACGAAAAAAAACAGCCATTCGTAAAGAATCGACTGCTTTTTCATTTAACTATTAAAAACTGTGCTTCAGGTTTAGGAAACACTTATGCTAATTATAGCAATCTTTGCGCTTGACGGTATGCGTCTAATGCATCTTGCAATTGCCCTGTTTCCATATAGGCATCGCCAAGTAGTTTTTGTAAAGTCGAGTCATTTCGTATTTCAAGCTGACTACGAATTTTACGAATAACTTCTGGGATATTTTCACCTGATTTTAGCATCGATTGAAACTCAGAAAGTGAAGAAGACGAATCGTCAGTAGTTTTAATTGGATCGGAATCAAACATTGAGGGAGCGTCTACAACTTTGTCAGCATCATTTGCATTTACCGCTACAGATGAATCCTCAATACCTTCTTCAGCTTCCAGCCAATTAAAGACTCCACTGGGGGAAGCATCCTCCAACCATCCTAGATTCGAATCTGCATTATCAGATTCAACTTGTAGCCAATCGGGAACTGTTGAGTCAATTTCACCAAGATCTAAATCACTAGATGGATCTATATCTAAAGGTGAATCAGTAACATTCGATTCAAGAATTTTTAAAAATTCGTCAGGATCATCTGGAAGTTCTTCTACTGATCCAAGCGACTCATTTTCTTTCACTGGCGGCTCAGCCAATAATGAATCATCTGAAGTGTTTTCTACTCCAGCTTCCACTATTTTACTATTTTCTGAATCTGTTTCTTCAATTTCTGGAGCTAAATGAGGTGGAATAGTTGGAACATCGCCTAAAAGAGCCGGATCACTATCAAAGGTCATCCGGTCTAACCAGTCTGTACCAGACAAGCGGCCGGTTCCCAAGTCTCCAAAAATCAAATCTTCATCGGAGATGTCACCTTCGACATTTCCAGCTAATTCATCAAACAAATTATCTAGTTCATCTGTGACAGGCTCTGAATTTGATGATATTGCTTTTTCAACTTCTAACCCTTCATCACCTAGGTCAGCAACAATCAAATCTGCATCTGATGTTTGTAAGGTGTCTGAAAAATCTGAATCGTTATCAAGATCATCAGGAGCCAAATTGAGCCAAGCCATTAGCGCGTCTGGATCATCCGGCATGTCTTCCATACCCGGAACCATATCGCCAAATTCAGCGGCTTGTGATATCTCTTCTTCACTGACATGAATGTCATCATCGCCAAACATGCTCGGTGCAGCTGATTTAGGCTCCGCTTCAATTGTATCAGGCACAACAGCTTCAGCTGGCTCGACACTTTCCTCTATCACCGGCTCGTCTGTTAGGGCCAGATCAGCAGCTTCAATCTAATTTAGTTTTTAATG